>JAJYOQ010000112.1 GCA_021796135.1 Bacteroidota bacterium | reverse complement strand
TTTATTTTTATTTTCATCCCACTCAAATGTTACAGTTTCAGCCAATATATTTTCTTTTTTAAATTACTTTAATATACATACTTTTATATGGCTTTTCAACCACATATTTAGCTCGTATAACGGCGTGGCTTTTCACCCGCCCGCCCCGAACAGCGATGCCGAACTGAAAAACTACTGCCAAATATTTTTATAAATATTATTTAATAGAACAAAGCCGTACAACAATGCTTGCCTTTTTACCAAACCCTAAAATATTAATAATGCTGCATTGAAAACGCGGTCGGGTGCAAAAGCTGGTTATGCAATTTTTATTTAATTAGTAACATCTTTTTTGATATACTTCTGTTATTAAATTCTATTTGATAGATATAAATTCCGCTGGCATATTTACTTCCGTCAAATACAATTCTATGCACACCGGTATTAGAATAATACTTTGTAATATTTTTAATTTCTTTTCCTAAAGCATCATAAATTTTAATGGTAACTTCTCCAGAATTTGGAATCTCAAATATAATGTTCGTACTTGGATTGAACGGATTCGGATAATTCTGAAATAATAAGAAATTTATAGGTTTAGTTTTCTCTTTTTCTATCCCAGTTATTATTTTATTTCCATATTCAATTCCATTTATTTTCGCATAAACCAACCACGCATAACCACAACTAAATTCACATGATGAACTTGAATAAAATCCAAATCCTTTTGCCAACTGGTATTCTTCTCCGGGAATATAAGATTGGTCAAAATATGTCTTCACTTGTGTAACTGTTCCGAATATAGTATCATTTTGAATAGAACGACATATTGTTTTAATATAACCAAAACTTGAGAAAAGGGTATCTCCGGGTTGTGAAAACAAACTATCAATTTTAAGTTCTTTGTTAGGAAATGAGGTGTCTCTAGCATATCGATATACACAACCATTTGAGGAATCAATCCTTTCAAATTTGAAATATATATTATTGTCAGGATAGATATCTTTAAATAATAATATTTTGTAAGCCATATTATTGTCAAAAGTAGAGTCTCCAATCACCTCAACTGAATATGCGGAAGAATCTCCCGGATAAGGTATTTGCTGAGAAAATGTTTTATATTCCCAGTAGTCACCATTATTCAATGGATAATAACTAAGCAAATTTTTGAGTGAATCTGATTGTGCAAATAGAAGCGAAGGACAAAAAATTAAAAACAAAAAATATTTTCTCACGACTTCACCTAGCTTTTACTTAATTGCATAACGACTTTGCCGCCAACCCGCCGCCCCGAACAGACGGCTTGGATAGAACGACTACGCCAATAATTATTAAAAACTTGTTTAGCACTAACACTTTGAACAAAAAACTTGTTTTGTTTACTAACCTTGTATGTCTCAATACTGCCGCATCGAAGAGGCGGTCGGAGTTGGGCGGAGGTTAGGCATTTTATTTTATTAGGATTAATTTTTTCGAATTAACAAAACCTCCGGCTTGCATTTTGTAAATATAAATTCCACTTGCATACTTGCTACCATCAAATTCAATTCTATAACTACCAGCAGATATTTCATCATTAACCAATGTGTTTATTTGCCTACCCAAAACATCATAAACTTTTATTGTCACAAAACAAGTTTTTGGAACTGAATAATTTATTGTCGTCGTTGGATTAAATGGATTAGGATAATTTTGCGAAAGAATAAATCCATTGATAAAAACTCTTTTATCTTTATATATGGAAACTATTCCCCCTTCATTTAAAATTACCAAACCTATATCAGTTCCTAAAAATTTATTGCAGTATTTGTCAATGGTTATTGAATTAATATTAGTAACAGGTATTCCAGCATTTAACAATTTATATGATTGCCAATTTATACCATTATATTCACCAACTCCGTTAGCTGTACCTATCCAAATATTATTATTTGAATCCTTTGCAATCGAGTTAATGTAATTGCTAGGTATTTCTGAATTGGAAGTAGCAAAAGTAATCCAATTATTTCCATCATATTTGGTCAATCCGCTATCTGTACATGTAGTCCATAAATTATTTTTATTATCAAAAAATAATAGCCCAACTATATTGCCAGGTAAACCTGAATTTGATTTATCATAGATTATCCAATTAGTGCCGTCATATTTCATTAATCCATATCCGTATGTCCCAAACCAAATATTATTGAAATTATCTGCTGCAATTGATATGATATACTTATTATTTAAGGGAGAATTAGAAGAGCTATAATTCATCCAGTTAGTGCCGTCATATTTAATTATTTTATTATCACCTGTCAATATCCATTTGTTATTGGATTCGTCTATTACAATAGCTTTAATAATATTATCACTCAATCCTGAATTTGACGTATCATAAATCGTCCAGCTTGTTCCGTCATATTCTATCAGACCGCCTCCATTAGTACCTATCCATTTATTATTATTTTTATCGATAACTATTGAAGTAACTTTATCATTGGGCATAGGAGAATTTGATTGATAGTAACTGGTTAAATATGAGTTTTCTAATTTTGCTATACCACCTTGGACAGTGCTTATCCATTTACATCCGGTACTATCTATCGCAATTGAATTAACCATATCATTGGGTAATCCAATATAAGCCCAATTAACGCCAGAGATTTTTATAAGACCATCGTTGGTTCCAATCCATTTGTTATTGTTATTATCTATCAAAATGGAATTAATAATATTACTTGTTAAAATTGAATTAGCCGTTTTATAAATAGTCCAGCTATTATTCTTATATTGTGCGAGTCCGCCATAAGTACCAATTAATATATCATCATTTCCTACAACACCAATTGTATTTACATAATTATCAGGCAAATTAGAATTGGATTTATTGAAAGTAATCCAAGAATTTTCATTTATTTCTGTTACACCACCGAATGTTCCAATCCACTTATTATTGTTATTATCAATTTTAATTGTTTTTACGTAATCGTCTGGCAAAGAAGAATTTGTTTGATTATATGTTCTCCAATTATTTCCATCATATTTGACTAAACCGTAATTAGTACCTATCCATATTAAATTACTTTTTTCAATTCCTATCGAATAAATGTAATTATCAGGTAAGCCTGAATTCGAAGTATCGTAAGTAGTCCATTTAGTTCCATCATATTTAATAAGTCCATTATTAGTTCCAAGCCATTTATTATTATTTGAATCAATAGAAACTGCATAAATATATGAGGCGTTTAATTCAGAATTTGAAGGATTATAAATTTTCCAATTAACTCCGTCAAATTTTAATAATCCTTCACCGCCGGTACCAAACCATATGTTACCGGATTTATCGACTGCAATAGAGTAAATAAAAATATTTGGTGTGCCATAGTCTAAACGATTATAAAGTTTAATTTCTCCTGTTTGTTCATTAATTCTTATAATTCCAGTTGAAATACTTGTCCAGATATAATTACCATCTTCTGCAAATGCAATAATTCTTCTAGAAAAAGGATAAAAATTCCACTCACTATTTTGAGCATTTATACTACAAAACGTACAAAGGAAGAATAATAAGTTAATTAGTTTCTTCATCGCTATATCTCCCAAACTTTAATGCCTAACGGCGTGGCTTTTCACCCGTCCGCCCCGAACAGCGATGCCGGACTGAAAAACTACTGCCTATAATTATTAACAATTTTATTTAATAGAACAAAGCCGAACAACAATGCTTACCTTTACCACTAACCCGAAAATATTAATAATGCCGCAATGAAAACGCGGTCGGGTGCAAAAGCTGGTTAGGCATGTATCTTTTTATTTTTTCATTAAAAGCAAATATTTTTCTGCTTTACTTTCATAAGTAGATTCTAAATTTGCATACTCAATTATCTTTCCAATTTCCTTTTTTGATTTAGTCGTAAGGAAATATATTTCAGGATTTGAAACGAATATTTTGAAAATGTTTTCTGGATTAGGCTCGTTACTTATGTGAGTCAAATTGGAACTTATTCTTACTAATTCCAAAATATGGCGACTTAAAGTACTAATTTTTACAGGCTCATAATTATTTTGTAGCGCATACTCATTAGTAAGTTTGGCAAGTTTATGGATACTTATATTTGGATTTTTCGAGTATTCGGTTAAAACAAATTCCTTGTATTTATCCCAGTGATTATTTAATGCAAAACTTCTTTTTGAAAATTTATCAGAACGAATTTTACGTTCAATTTTAGATTTATCATCAATTTTACGATAACAGCTTTGTGAAGAAAACCCTTTTGGAATATTAATACCTTTTTGCCGAAATTCATTTTTTAAGGTTTCAATGTATTTAATAGTTTCTGCCTTACTATCCTTGTCGTTTTGTCGTAGGATATTATTTAACATTTTTTTAGCGGTATCAGAATCTTTTTCTTTCATGCCATAAGAAATTTTTTATAAATCACTATACAACATAATTATTAACATATATTTATTTAAAATAAAAATTTAACAAGTACCATTTATCTGTATTTAGTTTGTAACGCAATTGGCAATGATAATAGCTTCTGATTTTGGCCCCAAATGCGTTTTCAGCATCCACATAGGAATCAACATCCCAGATATTATCTAAATGAGTAATCGTTGATTCCATTTCTCCAGGAAATTTTGCTGTGGAAGGAGACAATAATTTCTTTTGAACGAATACTTGGCTCATAGCAAGAGCATTGGAAGAAGTATTATTTGTTCGCTTGAAAATAATATTCGCCAAAACATATATAAAAATAATAGCGCTAAGTATTAAAAGGGGGGCTGTAAAAAACTTAAAAATAGAATAGTCTCTATTGGATTTTTTAGTTCGGGTTAGGACTTCTTCATATTTGTTAGAATCTGGTTCTTTTATTTTTAATAACCAAGATGCACAAAGGTCAGCTTCATTTATTTTTTTTAATAGTATTTTCTTTTTTGAACCATCGATTAATTCTAAACGAACATATGGATTTTTACCATCAAAGCTAGAGACTACATCTTTTATATCTTTAACTAAAAGAGAAAAATTAGGTGAATCATTTCCAGTTTTTGAGAAATATTTAATGTAATCACTTTCATATAGTAAATACCCTTGTAATGTTGTGAAATTATTTTGTAAAGACATTAATACACCTTTATTATGTATTACTGATTTGATGCCTAACGACCTTGCTTTTCACCCGTCCGCCCTGAACTGCGATGCCGAATAAAAAACCAATGCCAATAATTTTTAACAATTTTATTTAATAGAATAACGCCAAACAAGAATGCCTAACTTTACCACTAAACCCGTATATATTAATACTGCCGCATTGAAAAGGCGGTCGGGTGGAAAAGCTGGTTAGGCTATGTTTTATTTACTACAAAATTTTTTAAGATATTTTATCTCACATTTTTCATTTTTATAATTTGGGCGTTTCCCAAAATAATTTTGAGCTACTAATAAAATATGTAGTTAAGTTGTACCCCCTTAAACTATCCACTTTAGTAGTTTTGTTTACCATATATCCTTTCGGCACTAATTCAATGTAGCTTCTATCTTTATTAGTTTCTTCATTAAATTCACTTCTAGTAGGGCAACTGAATCTAAATAGATTCTTAGACATGTAATCCAAATAATAATTTGTAGTACTCTCTCCAAATATATTAAGCAATCTATAGAAGTAATTATCCAAGTTTATATTAATTTTATTACTTACATGTAAAATTTTATTATTCATTAATCTATTCCTGACTTCTTGAATATTTAAATAGTTACCATTCTCATCTGTAAAATAAACATCCCAAGTTGGGTCCATATAAATCCATTTTTTATATGTATTTGAATAAACAATATTTATAACATGGCAATCATTAAAATTAATTTTTGCGGGCATGCATGTAACGAGTCTTGATTTAAAACCCATCGATAAATACACCTCATTTAATACAGTTGCATACATTCTGCAATTTATACCTCTATTTTCCTCTTGACACACTTTAAATATATTAAAGGTATTTCGCGGATTAGGATTTTGGGAACTGCCATCATCTCTAAAAGAATTATGCACCCACTCCATTAGATTTATTATTTTGGAAATCTCTGTCCCATTGCCAGCTATTTTATCAAGGTCAAATTTATTTCTTAATCTAATTAAATTACTATCAGATGACGCAGAATAATAAAAAACAGGAATGTTTGAAGTATCCTCATTATTGTATGGAGGATAAGACTCAAGAATTCCAATATATTGACTTCTATTGTAAGAAGCTGAACAACCACTAAAAATAGATAGTAGTGAAAACAATAGGAACAATGATAATGCAAAATGTTTTAGCATAAGAAAGACCTTTCTTAATTATTTAACAAATTAAACAGCCTAACGAAGTTGCCGCTAACCCGCCGCCCCGAACAGAAGGCTTGATTAAAACGACTACGCCAAAAAATTATTAAAACCTTTTTAACACAATTACCCTAAACAAAAAACTTGTTTTGTTAATCTACCTTGTAAAACTCATTACGACCGCTTCGAAGAGGCGGTCGGCGTTGAGCAGCGGGTTATATTGCATAAATAATTATTTAATAAAAAAGCTATTATTTGTTTTTAAAATATTATTGAAATATTTAAGCAATTCATCAAATTTATTTTTTAAGGTTAGGTCATTTCCAAGTTCTGTTTGGAATGAACCTTCAGCATAATGACGGGGAGATTTACCTTCATCAAGGAAAATAATTTTATCAAATATTTTTCCATGTCTTAATAATTTATTAGCAGTGCTTGTATTACGATATCTTAAAATTAAGATATATTTACAATGAGGAAAGATGGACTTTATATCTGACGCGTAATTTGAATAGGTAATTAAACCATGAGAAGTAATTCCGTCATACTTTAATTCACAAATAATCTTAGGAATTACCATTTCATCTTCTCTATAGTTATGAACAAGCAAATTATTTATGTTATAAAAACTTGAAATGGTTAAAGTTTCATTATAAATGACTATATCTTGTTCGACAAATCCTAATTGTAATTTGTAATTTCCATTTTGATTCAAAAATATATCTTTTAATACTTTTATTTTAGCTACTTTATATTGATTATTCCTTTGTATTTTTTGTCGAATGATTTTTATTAAATCATTATTCCAAAGTCTCATCTTTACTTTGTGCCATTTATTTACTCCTCGCTTATTTGCAATATAACGGCGTGGTGCCTAAGCCGAAGCCTAGAACAACAATGCCGCATTTTTTAAATAACTTTTTAATCAGAACAAACTTTCATTTACAACCAACGCTTAACAACAATGTTAAAACGGAGCTACAATCTTTTGAATTGCACAAATGCCAAGTGCGAAAACGCTTTCGGCTTGAGGCACGTTATATTGCGTCTAATATTTCTATTGAATCTATCAGAATAATGATATAATTTTGACATAAACCAAAAGGAATTTATCTATGCCAATTATTAAGCCAATATCCGATTTGAGAAACAAGTCAAACGAAATATCGGAACTTGCCAACAATTCTAACGAGCCAATATTCATAACAAAGAATGGTGAGGGTGATTTAGTAGTTATGTCAATGTCTCATTATTCTAAACTTCAATTAAAACTTGACTTACTGGGCAAACTATCTATCGCACAGAATCAGAAAGCCGACGGCGATAAAGGACGAACACTGAAACAAGTTATGGCTGATATTCGGAATTCGATTAATGCCAACAGATAAATATCAAATTCGTCTTCTTGGAGTTGCCGAAGAAGACTTTAACGAAATTATATCCTTTATTGCAGACGATAATCCTACTGCCGCAAATTCTATTGCTGACAAAATTGAAAAGAACATTGAACTTCTATCCGGGAACCCGTTACTTGGTAGAATCCCAAGAGATGAAGATATCAAAAATCTCGGATACAGATACATAATAGTTCAAAATTATATAGTATTCTACACTATTGAAGAAAGAACAATTTTTATTCACAGAATCCTTCATGGAGCTCGGAATTATAAAACACTTCTCTGACTATCAAGCAATATAACGGCGTTGTGGCTAAGGCGCAGCCCATAACTGCAATGCCGAACTTGTTAATAATTTTTATAATTACAAAAAACTTTCATAGCAAAACTACCTCGAACAAGAAACTAAACACGGAACGACTAACTTGATAATTTATAAATTGCCGAGTGCGAAATCGCTGTCGCCTTGAGCCACACGTTATATGCGTTATTTAATAAATTTATCTATTTCTTTTATCTTATCATAAATTTTTAATCTTCTATAGCTGGCGTATCTGCAAAAGGGTTCCAAAGGACAATAATGGCAGGCTGGATTTAATGGATTGCAGAAAATCCTACCAACATTCCAAAATACATTGTCTATTTCTATGAAATTTACTTTTACTTTATTACTAAATTTTGATAGTTCCTTTTCAAAATCATTTATTCTTTTAGCGCTAAATCGAGTGTATACTTTTCTTACTTGGAAATCATTGGGCGCAGCAATTCCTAATAAAGATGTTTCATCGCCACTCCATCTCCATATTTTGAAAGTGGAAAGCATAAATTTTATAAACATTGTGCCAACTTTCTGACCAACGCCATTTATCTTTTTTAATTGTTTCAAAATAGCTTTAATTGTTTCATTATTATGTTCTTGAAAAGAATTAAACAAATTTGATACATCTCCATTAAAAGGCGGTTCGCTCAATACCGCAGGCAACTGTTTAAGTCTTCTTGCGAAAGTCGTTGTATTATTATTACCACGTTTATATCCAGCCATTTCAAGTGCGGCTTTTATATTTTCAATTGTATTATTTTGTAGATAATCTACGCTAATGATCTTTTCCGCTCTAAGTTTAGGAGCTACTTCAAACCACAATTTGTCTGCATCGTATCCATAAACATCAAGTATACTTAGACCTAAAAGTTCAAATCGTCCTTCTGGGTTATTCAGTAGTTCTTTCGGAAAAAAGTCACTTTCATAATATTTACTTTTTTTTGACAGTGTTGAGATTACATCTTTTAATTTCATTTCAGACCTCACTTTAATAAAATCATTTTTTTACTGGAAACAAAATCTTTAGTCTGTATTTGATAGAAATATACGCCACTCGAAACTGACGAACCGTTATCATCCTTTCCGTTCCATACAACCGAATATTCGCCGGGTATTTTAGTCTCATCGACTAATGTTTTTACAAGTTGTCCTAGAGAATTATAAATCTTTATTTGAATATTATTAGTGGTTTGAACCGAATATTCTATTTTTGTGGATGGGTTAAAGGGGTTAGGATAATTTTGAGATAGTTTATAATTACTGCTTGATATATCACTTCCAACAATTGAAGTAGTTGTAGTTACATTCTTAAAAATAAGTGCAATCCAACTTCCATAATTATCACTTGGTATATCGTCATTTATTCCTAAATATAAAGTCCCGCCACTTTGAGAACCAAGTGTACCAAATGTTCCAATATATTGTGGAGTACCATCAGTTCCGACTTTTCCTATGAGAGACATACCAGGACAATTTTGACAAGGATAATTTTGATTAATATCTATATAATTTCCTCCAATACCAGCCGGCGTGAACCAATCTTTTATTTGGTTATTATTACCATTATTATTCCAAGTTGCATAACCTTGGGCAAAAATTGTAACTGATTCACCAGCATTTAATTGAACACCAGTATTAGTCCAAGTTTGTGTTACGCTAATATTTTTTGCTGGTTGAGCATAGATATTCTGGACTGAAATAAAAGCCAACAAGAAAAACACAATTTTAATTTTTCCGTTTTGCATAGTTTGTTCTCCTATAATATTGTAAGCATATAACGACATTGTGGCTAAGGCGCAGCCCAGAACTACAATGCCGAACTTGTTAAATAAATTTTATAATTACAAAAATCTTTCATAGCACGACTACCTTGAACAAGAAACTTAAAACGGAACAACCAACTCTAAAATTTCTAAAATGCCGAATGCGAAAACAGTCTACCCGCCTGGCGGGCTGTCGCTTTGAGCCACTTGTTATGCACCTGCATTAACAACGAACAAATTTTTAATGCTCTCAGCAAAATAATATTTGACATTAAATTGATTAACATATTACACAGGAAGATATCCTACCAAAACACTAGCAGTATTAGTTAGATTGTGAAATATGACAGAAGCCCATAGGTTTCCGGACCGCTCTTTAACATAAGCATATACTAAACCTCCAGAAAAAGGGCCAAAGAAATTAGTCCAATTAATAATTATTTCCATATTACTTTTAACCGAGACCATATGTGTAAAAGAAAATAATAATGTAGTTAAAATAAAACCCCAACCTATTTTAGCACCTAAAATTTTCCACTGCTTGCCAAAAACTTTATTAGCAAGCATAAGTAGAACACCACGGTATAATAACTCTTCCGATAAACCCGGCAATGTTGCTTGAAACAGCCATGTTGAAAGAGGTGATGGTCCAGTACCACGTGGTGCCATTATAATTCCTAAGAAAAGACAAATAGCAATAATTATTATTACAGGGAGTAATGAACCATCAATTAGCTTTTTAGTTAATCCAATATCCTTGTAGTTTAATTCTTTGCAAAAGTAAATCAGTAATAAAATACTTAAAATGGAAAGCAATTTCCCTTGCCAATTCCAATAAGAACTACTAACTTGATAA
>JAJYOQ010000111.1 GCA_021796135.1 Bacteroidota bacterium | reverse complement strand
TACGATCGATCTAAAAGTAGAGAAACTGCTGCAGAAGTAAGCTATTTTAATTCTAAACTCCTCAATCAAAAACGACCTTTTATTTTGATCGGAGTCGGCAGATGGGGAAGCCTGGACCAATGGCTTGGCATTCCTGTAACCTGGGATCAAATAGCAGGCGCTTCTGTTATAGTTGAATCAGGATTTAAGGACTTTAATGTTACTCCTTCTCAAGGTTCACATTTTTTCCAAAATATTACTTCATTTAAAACAGGATATTTTACCGTAAATGATCTTAATAAATCAGGATTCATTGATTGGCAATGGCTTCATAAGCAAAGTGCTTTAGAAGAATTGACATATACCAAACACCTGCAATTTGAAGAACCGATCACAATAAAAATTAACGGACACAAAAATAAAGGAGTTATAACAAAACCTGGCAAATGATTTTAGTTACTCGTTTACTTTAGTCCGCGATTTTTTAACATAGGTTCGATTTGCGGATCATGTCCTGTAAAATTGTGAAACATTTTAGTGTAATCTTCAGTAGCACCTCTTGAAAGTATCATTTGCCGAAATCTATCGCCATTTTTACGAGTAAGTCCGCCATGATTTTCAAACCAATTAAAAGCATCATCGTCTAACATCTCGCTCCATAAGTAAGCATAATATCCTGCGGCGTAGCCATTACCCCAAATGTGCATAAAATAGCTTGATCTATATCGTGGAGGTACTTGCGGGATATAAAAATTATCTTTCTTTAAGCTGGCTGTTTCAAATTCATCTATATTTTGTTCGGGTGCGCTTGCGGGTAAAGTATGCCAAGACATATCAAGAGCTGCCGCTTCAAGCAATTCTGTAAAATCATATCCTTGATTAAAATTATTAGCTTCTTTTATTTTTTCAACCAGTTCCGGAGGTATGGTTTTCCCGGTTTTATAATTTAAAGCATAATGTTCTAAAACCTTTGGATAAAGTGCCCAATGTTCATTGAATTGGGATGGAAATTCAACAAAATCACGCGGGACATTTGTACCGGATAGACTAGCATATTTTTCATCAGCAAATATTCCATGGAGAGCATGACCGAATTCATGAAACATTGTTGTAACATCGTCATAACTTAATAATGCCGGCTCACCCGGAGCTGGTTTTGTAAAGTTAGCAACGTTATAAACCACTGGCTTTGTTCCTAATAATTTTGATTGTTGAACAAAATTATCCATCCAGGCGCCGCCTGTTTTATTATCCCTTATAAAATAATCGGTGTAAAAAAGTGCCAGAGGTCTGCCGTTATTATCATATACTTCGAAGACCCTTACATCTTTCTGGTAAACAGGTATATTATGAAGTTCTTTAAATGTTAGTCCATATAACTCATGAGCCTCATAAAATATTCCTTTATCGAGTACATTATCAAGCACAAAGTAAGGTTTGATTTGAGATTCATCTAAATTAAATCGTTCTTTCCTTAATTTCTCAGCATAATAATTCCAGTCCCATGGTTCTAGCTTAAAATTCTTGCCTGATTTATTCATATAATTTTGAATTTCGGATGCTTCCTTTTGTTCATTGGCAATAGTTGCCGGGATCATACCGGATAAAAATTTTTCTACAGCTTCAGGTGTTTTTGCCATTTGGTTTTCCAGTCGCCATGCAGCATAATTAGGATATCCTAATAAGTGTGCTTGCTCAGCGCGAATCTTAACGATACGTGCAATATCTGCGCGTGTATCATTTTCATCATTCCGTTCATTTCTGTTCCATGAGCTTTCGAATAATTTTTCCCTTGTTTCACGGTTTGTCAGTGATTGAAGATCAGGCTGCTGTGTTGTATTCTGTAATGGAATAAGCCACTGACCTGAAAATCCTTGTGAATTAGCTGCCTGTGAATCAGCCTGAAGTTCAGATTGAGATAAACCGTCTAGTTCAGATTTATCTTTGACAACCAAAGCTCCGGCTTTACTACCCGATAATAATTTTTTAATAAATTTAGCTATAAGTATTGCTTCTTCTTCATTTAACTTTTTTAGTTTAGTCTTATCTTCTGATGATAGATTCGCACCTGCATGAACGAATTTATTGTAATAGTATACAATAAGATGCATTGATTCATTATCTAATTTTAATTTATTACGCTTTTCAAAAATTGTTTTAACTCTTTCGAATAGTTTATCATTTAAATAAATAGCATCATTGTGCGCAGCAAGTTTAGGTGCCTCCTCTTCTTGCACTTTCTGAAGAATGGAATCAGTATTAGCACTGGATACAGCATTAAATACCAATGAAACTCTATTAAGCAATTGACCGCTTTTTTCCAGAGCAACTAAAGTATTATCAAACGTAGGAGCAGCAGTATTGTCAGTAATTTTTTTAATTTCAGCAAGCTGCTTCTTCATTCCTTCTTCAAATGCAGGTTTATAATCACTATCTCGAATTTTATCAAACGGAGGTGCTTGGAAAGGCAGCTTACTTTTTGTTAAAAATGGATTATTGTGTTTGCTTTCAGGAATATTGGTCAATTTTTTTGAAGTTGTTTTGGCAATCATAATTGATGCGATAGTAAATGATAGGATACATACAAGAGTTTTATTAATCATTTTAATCATAGATAATCCTCATATAATTATTATTTTGAGGCTTGATGGGAAAAACCGAAAATCATAAAAATGATTCAGATGTTCCATTAATGACAGGTAATGAAATTATAATTTTATCTTGTGGATAATTATCAAAATCCTGATTTTATCAAGCTTTTCATTAACCCAAATATAATAATATATCTATATCTGTTAAAAATATTAAATGATTTTGTTTTACTTAGGCTAAAATTCAATTATCAACCATTTACAGATTTCATCATTGCTTCAGGATATCTGGTTCCTCTTGCAGCATTGACCGGAATTGCTTCATCTAACTTTTTAATTTCTTCCAAAGTTAAATCTATTTGGCTTGCTACAATATTTTCTTCAAGATACTTTCTTCTTTTTGTTCCTGCAATTGGTACAATAAAATCCTTTTTTGCTAAAACCCATGCAAGAGCAAGTTGTGCAGGAGTGCATTTCCTTTCAGCTGCAATTTGCTCAATAATCTCTACAATTCTTAAGTTTTCTTTGAGATTTTCTCCTTGAAACCGAGGGCTGCTATTTCTGTAGTCTTCTGTTTTTAGATCAGAATGCTGCTTGATCTTCCCGGTCAAAAATCCTCTGCCTAAAGGACTATATGCAACAAAGGTAATGGATAGTTTTTCGCAAGTATCAAGGATTTCATTTTCCGGATCTCGTGACCATAGAGAATACTCAGTTTGTAGTGCAGAAATCTTATGTATTCGGTTTGCTTTCTTTATTGTCTCGGGAGATGCTTCGGATAATCCTATATATTTAACTTTTCCTTCTTTTACAAGTTCAGCCATTGCCCCAATAGTATCTTCAATGGGAGTTGCCGGATCGACTCTATGCTGATAATAAAGATCAATAACTTCTACTCCTAGTCTTTTTAAACTTGCTTCGCATGCCTTTTTAACATATTCCGGTTTACCGCTAACTCCGCGAGTTCCGTCCGGGTTCCTTAAAATTCCGAACTTTGTTGCTAGTACTACCTTATCACGCTTCCCCTTTAATGCTTTACCGACAAGTTCCTCATTATGACCTATGCCATACATATCTGCTGTATCAAAAAAATTAATTCCTAATTCAATTGCCCGGTGCATTGTGGCAATTGATTCTTCTTCATTTCTTTCACCGTAAAATTCAGACATGCCCATGCACCCCAAACCAAGAGCAGACAGATTTAAATCGCTATTGCTTAATTTTCTATATTTCATAATTATCTTTCTATTATAATGTTTTCAGTTATGTAAAGTTAAATTCAGATAATTACTTTTTCAAACTTTAATAATTAGCTGTGTTCCCGAAATAGAAGTTGTGTATTTCTGGAGAGGAGCGCCTGCAGGACCTTGTATAACATTTCCATTGACATCAAAACGAGAACCATGACAGGCGCAAACAAATTGATTATTGCCTGTATCATAATTTCCTATTTGACATCCTTGATGGGTGCAAATTGAAGAAAGTGCATTATATACATTTGCTGAAGGGTGATCGACTAAAACTGCACCTATAGAAGAATTTACTAAAGCAGCAGTTCCGGTTTTGGCAATGGGTGAAGAGGAATCTACACTTACGATTATATTAGATCCTGATGAAGTTCCTGAAATAGTCGCCAGACCCGCAGCAGATCCAGCCGGTCCGGTAACATTGTTGTTACAGCTCTCAAGAAATGAACCCAATACGGAAGGCATTGTTAATATTGCCCCTCCTTGAAGTGCTTTTATAAAAAAATTCCTCCGTGAAACCTTCATTCGTTACTCCTGGTTGTAATTAAATAATATTATAAATTGAAAAATTGCTTAAAGGTAAACCTTAGCTGATCCTCAACAGGGACCATAAATAACGCCGGTCTTTTTATTTTAAATTCGGTCAAACTAATGCTAAAATTTCCGGTTACTGTAAGATTATATTCAGTCCATTGCATATAAGCCATGAAACTAATTTCTTTCGTTATCCCGTGAAAAGTTAAATTACCCGTAACCTTAAGACTATCTCCCATTTGTGTAACTGAAGTACTTAAAAATTTTGCGTCAGGATATGCAAGCGAATTGACAACTTCCATTGCATGCGAATCACGATTAGAATTGCCGCTGCTGAAAGAAGTCACCGCTACCATAAACAGCACTTGTTTAACTTGTTTTGCTTTTACATCAGCATTTATTAAACACAGGCAATTTTTACTTGTTGCTTCGACTTCATGTAAAGGATGAGTAATTTTATAAGTTATCCATGAATATTGTTTATTAGCCTCATATCTTTTCACTTGTGCCTGCGTTATGCCAAATTGACAAGTGAAAGCAATCAAAAGAACAATTAATTTATATCTCATTTTTCCTCCGAATTAAAAAGTTATTACTAGCATTGAAGTTGCAAAAACAGCTGTGGTTATGTATCCTGAAATTTGATGAATGTGCGCTTTATCCATATTGAAAAATTTTCTCCCGGCTATATTATTTGCAAGAATTGGAGTAACTATCATTCCTATTAAGTGAATCCATGCCAAAGTTTTATGTATTCCGGTTGTTCCGCCTTCGTGACCTCTTATAAGCGGGGGAGGAGAAAGCACTGCTAATAA
Organism: Bacteroidota bacterium; assembly: GCA_021796135.1. The sequence continues at coordinate 5,523 of JAJYOQ010000111.1, read as the reverse complement.
TCCGGTCGCAGTATAAGAAGCAATTGTTGCGCCAATAAGGGAAGAATGAATTCTTCCCAAGCTTCGATTTCCATTCGCGTCAATAGTTCTTTGTCCATAGTATGCAGCTGCTAACATTAGAGCTAAAGTAGTAAACCCGCCGATTTGGTGAGCTATTAACATAGATCTTCTAATTTTTATTTCGCGCTCTCTTACCGGAACAGTAAGCGGCGGTTCAACGCCTATTTTTCTAACAAGACCGTTTTCGCCCCATAAAAATTTTTCCATGAAACTAATTTTATCCGGTAATAATTGCTGCTTTGGCTGTGAATAAAGTGAATCTGCGGTGCTGAAACTTAATCCTCCTGCCGTATCATCGGAAATTAAACTGTCAGGCATAAAAGCTAAACTACGTACACTTGGTTTGTCTTTATTATAATTTACCAAATAAGAGTTGTTTGATAATTCATTGGAGATAAAATAATCGGCATGATTACTTTGCGTGATATTTGTTTCCCCGATTGCATTTATTTGTGCATTCACGCAAATTGAATTCATAATTAATATTAAAGATAAAAACAAAGTTATCTTAAATAAGTGTCGATAACTTTTTGCGCCTGGTTTAGGATAAAGTTTCATATTTCTCCATTTATTTTTAAAAATGAAAAGCAACGCCTTAAAAAAAAGTTAAAAGCAATTCTTTTCTCCTATGAGAATACAGAATAAACTTTTAACAATTTTCTATAAGCGTTGCTCTCTTAAATTTTGACTGCAATTTATTGAAATTTTAACCGGATAGTCAACATCTGTCAAGAAGAATTATGATTTCTAGCACAAAAGCTAATAATTATTTATTTCTTAAATAGTCAAAAATACTCTGTGCGTGAAAACGGGAATTTTCAATGAACCATTTTCCGTTATCCATACCTCCGCAAACTACACCAGCTATGAATAAACCTTTTATATTAGTTTCAAAAGTAGCTTCATTAAAAACCGGTGTTCTGTTAATGTCTTTATGTATTTCTACGCCTGCAGTCATAAGAAAATTATAATCAGAATGATATCCTGTCATGGCAAATACAAAATCATTTTTTAACTGAATAATTCCGGATGGTGTTTTAATTTCTACATCGTTATTTCGGATAGAAGTAAGCTCTGAATTGAAATAAGCCTTTATTGCACCTTCCTTGATCCGATTATCAATATCAGGTTTAACCCAATATTTGACATTATCCTTTATTCTATCTTCGCGTATAACCATTGTTACATTCGATCCCCGTCTATAGGTTTCTAATGCAACATCAACCGCAGAATTTGCAGCTCCGACAACAATGATATCTAAATAAGCATAGGGGTGTGCTTCATTAAAGTAGTGCTTTACTTTAGGTAAGTTTTCACCCGGAATATTTAGATAATTGGGCTTATCAAAAAAACCGGTTGCGATGATTACATTCCTGCATAAATAATTACCTTTATCCGAAATAATATGGAATATTTCATTATCTTTTGATATTCCGTTAACAGTTTCAAATGTATGGACATCTAAATTCCAGGATTGCTTGACGCGGCGGTAATATTCTAATGCCTCTCTTCTTGTTGGCTTATCTCCATGTGATACGAAAGGGACTTCCCCGATTTCTAACCTATCTGAAGTTGAAAAAAAAGTCATATTAGTTGGATAATTAAAAATTGAATTAACAAGACACCCTTTCTCTAAAATCAAATGAGATAAATTTCTTCTGATCGCTTCAATCCCACAGCTTAAACCGATGGGTCCAGCTCCAATTATAATAACATCAAAAAATGAATCAGACATAAGATCTCTAAAAATGGAATAAAATATTTAACTAATAATTTACTTAATATTTAATTTAATTGTTTTGATATGGATTAATATTTCTCATACTCATAATTTTTAATTATTTTTAAATTTTATGTAAAAAACTATAATTATGATTAAAAACATCACATTTGACTTAGACGGAACACTAATAGATTCCTATAAAACAATCTTTAAATCTGCCGAAAGAACTCTTCTTCATCTTGGAATCCAAGAGCAATTAAATGAAAAAGAATTTTATAAAAGAATTGGTCATCATTTTCTGGATATTTTCAAAGAACTTAATATTCCGGTTCTTGACTTTGAAAAATTTATACAAATCTATAAAGAAATTTATTTTGACTTTATAGATGATTCAAAGATGTATCCGGGTTTATTAGATACTTTAGGTTTTCTCAAAGAAAAAAAAATACACATTTCGCTTCTAACTACAAAAGGACAGGATCAGGCTGATAAAATAATCGATTATTTTAATTTGCGGAATTATTTCTCTTTAGTGATGGGAAGAAGAGACAATATTGCTAATAAACCCTCTGCCGAACCTTTGCTTATAATCTGCAGAGAGTTAAAAGTTATGCCTAATGAAACCCTAATGGTTGGAGATACTGAGCTTGATATACAATGCGGTAAAAATGCGGGGGCAAAAACATGCGGCTGCTCTTATGGCTATAGATCATCAGAACTTTTAAGGTTAGAAGACCCGGATTTTATAATTTCAAATATCTCTGACTTGCTTCATTTATTAAACAGTTAAATATTCCAAATTTAATTTCAAAGCAGATTTCGTAATATTTCATCGCAAACAGGATAGCCACGTCTTGTTAACCGGATAAAATCCTCAGTGCGTTCGACAATATTTGCATTTATAAGAGTTTGAATATAGTGCTGATTTTTTTGAAGCCAAGCTTCTCCGAATCTTTTTATAAAATCATTTATATTAAGCCCATAACTTCTTAAAGCAAGCATTATATACTCATCGAGCTTTTGTTCTTCTGATAATAATTCATCGCCGCATTGTGCTTTATTATTTACCTCAATTTCTTTGATATAATGTTTCAAGCTTGAATAATTCCACCAACGTCTTCCTCCGACAAAAGAATGTGCAGAAGGGCCAAATCCCAGATATTCATTATATCGCCAATATGCCTTGTTATGCCGACATTCAAAACCCGGTTTAGCAAAGTTTGAAACTTCATATTGCCCGAAACCGGCGGCAGTTAAATTATCAATTGCCATTTCGTATAATTCAGCATCATAATCCTCTTCCCGTATAGTGACTTTTTTATCAAGAACCATTTTATTCAATATTGTGCCCCGCTCTAAAATTAAACTATATGCGGATATATGTTTTACAGGCAAAGAAAGCGAAGTTTCTAAATTCTGTTTCCATTTTTCTTTTGTTTGGTTAGGGAGATTAAAAATCAAATCAATATTAATATTTTCAAAACCTGCTTTAACAGCATTATAAACAGTTTCTATTGCAGTTTCCTTATTATGAATTCTTGTAAGAAATGATAAATCATCATTGTGAAAAGATTGAATACCGATGCTTAGTCTATTAATACCGGAATTAAAGAATTGAAGAAGTTTTTCCTTATCTACAGTCCCCGGATTTGTTTCCATAGTAATTTCTGCATCATTTGAAATATTAAAGTTGTTCTTCAATCCGGATATTATTCTGCTCAAATATTCAGGCTTCATTAATGAAGGTGTTCCCCCTCCAAAAAATATGGTAGAGAAAACCCTGCCGTCAGCATAATTTTTTGAATAAAATTTAATTTCCGTTAAGAGAGATTGCAGGAAATTGTCGATGTTGTCTGATGTAATTATTGAATAGAAATCACAGTAAATACATTTGTGATCGCAAAAAGGAATGTGGACATAAATTGAAGATTCTTTCATAATAAAATTAAAGTCCCATTAACTCTCTTGCGCTTTTGATACTAGCTTCAGAGATTAACTCACCACTCATTAATTTAGCAACTTCCTTTATGCGTTCTTCTTTATTCAATTTACGAATATCACTTACAACTCTATCGGTGTTGGATTTTTTTTCGACTGCAAAATGGTGATCAGCTAAACCGGCAATTTGAGGTAAATGTGTAATTGAAATTATTTGATGAAAACTTGCAAGAGATTTTAATGATTGTCCTACCTTCTGGGCTACCCGCCCGCTAACGCCGGTATCTATTTCATCAAAAATTAATAAAGGTAATTTATCGTTTTTTGCAAGAATAGTTTTTAATGCCAGCATTATTCGGGAAACTTCACCACCGGAAGCAACTTTAGACAGGGGTTTTAGGTCTTCTCCAATGTTTGTAGAAATAAAAAATTCTACTTCATCATAACCGGATGAATTGTATTTGTAATTTTTTTTATCAAATGTTATAAAATTTTCTTCTGATTTATCACAAACTATTTGGTTAATCATTACTTTGAAAGTCGCGTTAGTTATTCCAAGGATATTTAATACTTCAACAACTTCTTTCTGAATTTTATTGCTGATAATTTTCCGTTTTTTTGAAATATTTTCAGCGGCTGCTCCGCAATCCAATCGAAATTTATTTATCTGTTCCTCAAGTGCTGAGATATTTTCAGAATAGTTATTAGCAAGATCAAATTCATTACCAATTTTTTTCCTATACTCAAGAACCGAGTTTACCGAACCGCCATACTTTTTCTTAAGCAGATTAATAGAGCTCAGTCTTTCTCTAATTTTATCTAAATTATCTTGTTCTAAATCAATTTTAGAATTATAATCTCTCATTGAATGAGAAATATCTTTTATCAGTGTTAATGCAGTATCACACTCAGCTTGATTTTCCGAAAACCTACTATCAATAGAAGAAAGTTCCTCAAGTTTATTCTTAACTTTCACAAGTGAATCATAAATTGAATTCTCTTCGTCAAATATTTTTTGATAAATTGATGATGTAAGTTCTAATAGCTTCTCTGAATTTTCCATAATATTTAGTTCGGCAGTCAATTTATCTTCTTCGCCTTCTTCCGGCGAAACTGAGTCAATTTCTTTAATTTGATAAGAAAAAATATCCTTTTTTTCTTTCAATAGAGATTCTTTCTCTTTTAAAGATTTTAATTCACGGATTGTTTTATTCAATAAGTCATAAATTGATTTGTAATTATTAATCTCTGACTTATGATTTCCGAATTCATCTAAAAAATCTATATGAGTTTCTGTACGCAGTAGAGATTGATGCTCATGCTGACCGTGAATGTCTACAAGATAATTCCCAATTTCTTTAATTAAATTTAATGAAACGGGAGTATCATTTATAAAACAGCGGTTTGAACCCTTTAAAGAAATTTCTCTTCTTATGATTAATTCGTCATTGAATTCGATCTCATTTTCTTCTAGCAGTTTCTTTACTTTGCTATTTTCTGTGACATTGAAAATCCCTTCTACCATAGATTTTGAAGCCCCTTTTCGTATAACTTCAGTCGCAGCGCGTTCTCCCAATAATAAACTCATTGCATCTATTAAAATAGATTTACCTGCGCCAGTTTCACCGGTAATTATATTCAATCCATTGCCAAATTCAATATTGATATGCTCAATTAAGGCATAATCTTTTACTTCTAAACTTTTAATCATATTATGAGATAAAATCAAATTATTTAAATGTAACCTTGGTATTTTTAATTAAAATAGCTTTTCGCAAGATGAATGCCGCATATTGTTTTTG
>JAJYOQ010000110.1 GCA_021796135.1 Bacteroidota bacterium | reverse complement strand
AGTAGCAAAAAAAGAAAGAAACAATTATTATTACATTATTTTTATATTTTTACCTTATTATGAACCTGTTTATTAACATATTTTTTTATAATCTTTCGGTTACCTTTTATTATGACCCAACACGAATTTCAAAATGCTTCCAAATTTCAAAAAATTATATTAAATTATAATGAATAATTGGAGATAAAATAAGAATAGGACAAATTCCTTATTAAAAATAACTCTAGAGGGAGCATGCCGGATGAAGTACAAAACACCATAAATAATAAATTTGGAAGCAAGAAAGCTCCAGCTGAAAAGTATAATAAAAAATTCAGTGATAATGTTTAATGCATTATTATAATGGATATTTCTGTAACAGCACAGGCACATGTAAAGATTAGACCAATCGCACAGGATATTGGCATGTTCATTTACTTAATTAAGCCATTAGGCGATAAAGAATTAAGACAAGCAATTGAGAACGTAATGCTGACAAAGTTGGGAAGAAAGCACGGGCATCTAACGTTAAAAAATGGACTTAAGACTGAGTATTCTTGATTGAAAACAGGTGTATATTTATTTCATTTTTTATGGAGTAGAAACATGGGAAAAATTGTTTTTCTAAAAAATTCACGCAGTAAATTAGCGTATGCGGCGGGAATTATTACAGCAATTGCCGGTATTATAATTCTTCTCGGCTGGCATTTTAACAGCTACAGAATAGAAACTTTTGGATTGGGCGGTGTGACAATGAAAGTCAATACTGCATTAGGATTTCTATTTTCCGGACTTGCTTTAGTTTTACTTCAGAGGGATGACAAACGAATTAATATTTTATTTTCCCGTCTCTTCTCTATCATTACATTCTTTCTTGGTATATCAGTTCTTTCTCAGTACATTCTTGGTGTTAACTACGGCATTGATGAAATGCTATTTAATGAAGTTAAAAATGCAGTGGCTGATTTAAATCCGGGTCGCATGGCTTTTGGCACCTCTTTAAATTTTGTTTTGTTAGGCGTTGTTCTTTTTGCAAGTTCTTTTAAGAAAATGGAAAGAAATTTGCCGATACTTTTTTTATTTATTACAACGGTCTCTATCAGTCTGATAGGATTTCTGGGATATTTATTCGGGATGACTGTAATTACCGGGCTATCAGTTTATACAAAAATGGCAATTAATACTTCTTTAGTCTTTGTGGTTTTATCCACAGGTATTTTTTTTACAAAGTATGATAACAAAAGAAATAGTACAACAATTGAATATAAATTACTTTCCGGTCTAGCAGTTGCTTCGATTTTCGTCATTTTAGGTGCATCAATTTCATTTGCGAATTTTAAATCGCTTATTTCAGCTTCTGATATGGTAACGCACACATTCGAAGTAAAACAAAAGATAAAAGAAATTAGTGAAGCTGTTTATGAACTAATAGCTACGGATCGTGCTTATATTATTTCAGGCAATGATATTTTTATAAAACCTTGGGATGAATCAAAAGAAAGTATTCGAAAAAAAATAATTGATGTTGAGAATTTAACAAAAGATAATGCATCTCAACAAAAAGAAATTACTGTTTTGAAACAGATGATAAACGAGAAGATTGATTTCTCAGAATTGTTGGTTTCTACATACAAAACTGGCGGTAAAAAAGCTGCGGAAGCACTTTTTGCTAATTTGAAAGGTGCAAAAATAAATGATAAAATAGATAATATTATTGAGCGAATGAATAGCGAAGAAGACCGGCTAATGGTTAAAAGGAAAGCAGAAGAAGCAGATAGGACTAATAATACAGTTATTTTTGTGGTTACGATCATTGGATTCGTTTTAGCGGCTTTTTGCTCTATTGTTTTATTTAGTTAAAAAAGATATTACCGGACGTAAAAAAGCTGAAGCTTCTCTTCAGAAACTAAATGAAGAGCTAGAACAGCGTGTAAAAGAAAGAACTGCAAAAGTTGTTAAGTCAGCAGAGCTTATTAAAAAAGCTAACCGTGTTTATGCTGTGCTAAGCAATATCAATCAAATGATTGTTCGCGTAAAAGATAGACAAAAACTTTTTGACGAAACATGCCGTATTGCAGTTGAAGATGGGAAATTTCGTATGGCTTGGATTGGAATGGTGGATAAGCAGACAAATATAGTAAAGCCGGTTGCTTCAAATGGTATTACGGAGGATTATCTTAGAATCATAAACATTGATTTGAAAGATGAAATACTTGGAAATGGTCCTACAGGGAGGGCAATTAAAACGGGAGATCATTTCGTTGCAAATGATATTGCTAACAATGCGGAGATGATACAGTGGCGTAAAAAAGCATTAAGTATTGGATATCAATCATCAGCAGCTTTTCCCATTAAATTATCTGGAAACATTATTGGCTCTTTAATCCTATATGCTGAAGAACAATTTTTCTTTGACGAAGAAGAAGTAAAATTATTAGATGAGATAGCAATGGATATTTCATATGCTATTGAATCAATTGAAAATGAAAGAACCCGTAAAATTGCAGAAGAGCGACTAAAGCTTACTGAAAAACGCTTTCGTTCATTGATTGAACAAGGGAATGATATTATAGCATTAATTGATGAAGTTGGCATAATCAAATATGTGAGTCCAAGTTCTAAAATAATTCTTGGGTACACAGATGATGAATTCTTGGGAACGGATGCTTTCCGGTTAGTGCATAAGGATGATTTAGCTAATATACGGCAACAGTTTGAAGATGTTATTGTTAGTCCGGGGAAAATGGTAACCACAGAAATGCGATACCTTCATAAAAATGGTTCATACATTTGGGTTGAAATCTCGGCAGTAAATCAATTTGAAGATTCAAATATCGGCGCCCTAGTAACAACTGCAAGAGACATTACTGAACGCAAACAGAGCGAGAAGTTTACAATATCCCAGCGAAATCTTGGACTTCAACTAGGTGCAATTTCTTCAATGGAAGATTTATTCAAGGTTTCGATTGAAGCTTTGATGAGTGCGACCGGCATGGAATGCAGTGCAGTTTATCTTTTCGATGAGGAGTTTAAGAACCTTGAGTTAGTTTATAGCGAAGGTCTATCGGAACAATTTATACTTGATTCATCGCATTATGATGAGAACACAGAAAACGTACAGCTAATAAAGAAAGGTAAACCTCATTTTACTAATTTTAAAGAATTACTCATTTCTAAAAATGATATTAAGCTGCAGGAAAAATTGGAATCTGTGTGTATTATACCAATGATCAATAAAGGGAAATCAATTGGAAGTATACATTTGGCTTCTCACAATATTGTGGAAATGAACAGAACTTTCCAAAACGGTGTTGAAATTATGGTTGAGTTTGTAACAAACGCTTTAATAAGAATAGAAATGCAGAATGAAATCCTCGATGTCAATGCCTCACTTGAGATAAAAATTGAAAATAGAACTGAACAACTTGCTGAAAAAAACAAAGAACTTCAAATACGTCATGCAGAATTGCAAACACAAAACGAACAATTGATTCAGATTCAAAAAAGACTTGATGAAACCCGAAAAAAATATTTTGATCTGTATAATTTTGCACCTTTTGGTTATTTATCAATAAGCGAAGATGGAATTATTATAGAGGCAAACTTGCAAGCGGCAAATCTTTTTGGAATTGAAGTTAATCAATTACCAAATAGATCTTTTACAGAATATGTTTTTAAAAAAGATAAGGATATTTATTATTTACACAAAAACCAACTTCATCAAACTTGCGCGAAACAGGCTTTTGAAATAAGAATAAAACGAGAAAATGGGCAAGTGTTCTGGGCAAATATAGAATTGACTTTGTCTCACGGATTAGATAATAAAAGCAATTACGGTTTAACCATTAATGATATTACAGAACGAAAAAATTCTGAGCAAGAGGTTAATAAATTACAACAGCAAATAGATTATATTTTTGGCGCAACCAAAACAGGTCTGAGCATTGTAGATGCAGATTATAATCTTCAGCATGTGAGCAAATCTATTCAGGAAGTGTACGGTAATTATACCGGTAGAAAATGTTATGAATATTTCAAAGGTGCAAAAGAACTTTGCCCCGAATGTCTAATCCCTAAATCTTTCGAAACCGGAACAAGCCAGATTTATGAGACCACTTATCCTTTTGAAAATAATAGGTCAGTGCAGTCAACTACAATCCCGTTCAAAGATGAAAATGGTAAATGGTTTGCGGCAGAAGTGACGGTTGATATTATGGAACGTAAGAAATTTGAAGCAGAGATCAAAAAAGCAAAAGACGAAGCAGAAAAAGCAAACATTGCAAAAAGTGAATTTCTTTCCCGTATGAGTCATGAACTTAGAACGCCGCTTAATTCAATACTTGGTTTTTCACAATTGATGGATATGGGAGAGCTGGCGCCAAATCATAGAAAAGGTGTAAGTCAAATAATGAAAAGCGGAAAGCATCTGCTGGAATTAATAAATGAAGTGCTCGATCTTTCAAGAATTGAAGCAGGAAAACTTTCCGTATCGTTGGAGCCAATTCAGCTTAACGGAATTATTAAGGAAACAATAGATGTCATAAAGCCGCTTGCCGCAGATCGGAATATTGCTTTAGATTTTCCTGATTCTCCAGTTTGTAATTTATTTGTAAAGGCAGATAAGCAAAAATTAAGACAAGTATTGTTGAATTTGATCAATAATGCGGTAAAGTATAATTATATAGGCGGGAGTGTGAGGTTGGAGTGTGAAGAGGCAAAAGATAGTAGTGTGAAAATAAATGTTGTTGATACAGGCAAAGGTATAGCTGAGGAAGAAATTGAAAAATTATTTACTCCTTTTCAAAGAATAGGTTCGGAGATATCAGAGGTTGAGGGGACAGGACTTGGTTTAGCCGTTGCTAAAAAATTAATTGAAGTGATGAATGGAACTATTGGAGTAGAAAGTAAAATTGGAGTAGGCTCTACATTTTGGATTAAGCTTCCGAAAACGGAAAGTCAAGCAGATCGATTAGAACATTTAGGTGATTTGATAAAACAGGGAGCTGGAAAATCTCTTGCAAGTGGAACGATTCTATATGTTGAAGATAATATTTCAAACATACAATTGGTGGAACAGATAATAGAAACACACCGTCCGGCAATTAGATTGATCAGAGAAATTTATGGAAAGAATGCAGTCAAGCAAGCTATTGATTATAAGCCTAATTTAATTCTCCTCGATTTAGATTTACCGGATGTTCATGGTAGTGAAGTGTTAATGCAATTACAAAAAAATGAAAATACAAAATTTATTCCGGTGGTCATACTAAGTGCGGATGCAACCCCATCAAATATTGATAGACTATTAAAAGCCGGAGCTAATAATTTTATAACCAAGCCGCTTGATGTTGTTGGGCTATTAGGAGTATTGGATGAGTACTTGAGTTAAGTAAACAACGGGCAGTTAGAGCCCTTGTTCAACCGGAGACTGATCAATGGTAAAAAATTTAGGAAAAAAGGAGTAGTACTATGATAGATTCGACACTAAAGAACGCAAATATTTTAATCTTAGATGACCAGCAATCTAATATTGACATTCTGACTGAACTATTAGATATAAAAGGCTTTATTAATTATAGAGCAACTACCGATTCAAGAATAGTTTTTGATCTGTTCGAAGAATTAAAACCGGATCTACTTTTGCTTGATTTGAATATGCCATATTTAAATGGTTTTCAAGTGATGATGCATTTGAAATCAATGATACCGGTTAATACATATCTTCCTATTTTAGTACTTACAGCTGACATTACAATAGAATCAAAACAAAAAGCGCTAGCCGGCGGGGCAAGTGATTTTCTTACAAAACCATTTGATTTAATTGAAGTTGATCTACGAATAAACAATTTACTAAAAGCCCGTTATCTTCATCAGCAATTGGAAAATCAGAATCTAATTTTGGAAGAAAAAGTTAGATTAAGAACTGCCGAACTTGAAAAAATAAATATGGAATTAATTGCATCAAAAGATAGGGCAGAAGAGATGAACCGTGTGAAAAGTTATTTTCTTTCAAATATGAGCCATGAATTGCGTACACCATTAATTTCTATTCTCGGATTTGCGGAGTTACTACGACAAGAATTAGAAAATAATGAGCAGTTAGAATTTGTAAACTATATACTGGAAGGAGGGCAAAGGTTGAACAACACATTGACTAGCATTTTAGAATTAACCAAATTAGAAACTTCTGAATCATTTTTAGCATTAAAACCATGTAATCTTTCCGATGAAATTGAAAAGAGAGTGAAATCGTTTTTACCGATGGCTCAATCCAAAAAATTATTTATTAAAACAGAGCTTGGAGACAGTAACATAATTGCTAATATAGACGATGAATTATTTGGTAAAGCACTTTATCATTTAGTGAACAATGCAATCAAATTCACTAAGCAAGGCGGCGTCTATGTTATTGTGAAAAGAGAAAGGAAACATGATATCTATTGGGCTGTAATTAAAATAATAGATACCGGCAGCGGAATACCAAAAGACAATATTGAAAAAATATTCGGAGCATTCAGGCAAGCGAGCGAGGGAAACAGTAGAAGCCACGAAGGAGCCGGACTTGGTCTTACTATTACTAAAAAAATAATTAAGCTGATGAAAGGAAAAATAGAAGTTGAAAGTAATGTTGACAAGGGCTCTATATTTTCAATTTGGCTACCGGCAGTTTTAGATAATAGCCAAATAAATAAGAAAGTCGAAGAGCTAAGTAGAGTATCATTTAATCAGCCTCCTACTAAAGAAGAAAAGGGATTGCAAAAAGTATTATTAGTTGAAGATAACAAAGCCAACCGTTTATTTATCAAGCTTTGTTTATCCAGTAAAGTAAGAATAATTGAAGCTGAAGATGGAATTTACGGAATCACTTTAGCATTAAAAGAAAAGTTCGATTTAATTTTAATGGATATTAATCTAGGAGCCGGCATTGATGGCATAGAAGCAATGCACCAGATACGAAAAAGTCCGGAATATATGGGCGTGCCCATAATTGCAGTGACTGCTTTGGTAATGCCGGGAGATAAGGAAAGATTTATAAATGAGGGATTTGACGATTACTTAGCAAAGCCATTTAGTAAAAATGATTTGGTTAGTTTAGTGCAGAAATATGTGAGAAAAGTAATATCTATTGAGGAATAATAAAACAATTTTAGAGGCTCACATTTTCCCAATAAATTACCGATTACCTCTTTCCTTACTAAGTAATTCTTTTAATAAAGAAATCTGATCATCCTTACTTTTAATCATCTCTTCTAGCAGGGATATTCTCTCTTTTAAGCTATCAATTTCTTTGGTTGAATCAAGATTGACTGTATTGCCTCCTCTTAATCCCGCAATTTGAATACTGCCCTGGCTTTGATTAATAGTCACAGTTTCCATTCCTGCATCTTTAATCTTATTTGTCAAATCTTCAGCTAATTTATTAATTCCCTTAATGATTTTTTCAATTTTTTCCGGTTTTTTATCTTCTAACCAGGTATATAGTGTAGTTCTAGTTATTCCCAAAGCATCACTAAGGGCAGTTTTGTTGATGTTTTCAGTTTCAATAAATTCTTTTAAATCAATCATTTGACAGTTTCTCCTAAAAATAATATATAAAATAGTAAATAATAATTGACAAAAACGTCATAATGTAATATATTTACCTCAATAATTTAACTTTATTTATAGACGAAAAGTATAAAAATGAATAATAAAAGTCAAAGGGGAAAAAGAATTTTGAATTTTGAATTCTGAATTTTGAATTTAAAACTTAATAATTAAATATCAATAAATAAAACAAAGGGTAAAATCATTATGGCAAGACCTGTAACAAACACAATCGCATATTTCTCACATGACACGGATATGAGTGAGGATGATAAAATTGAAAAGCTTGAGTTCAAATATGGACTCATAGGTTATGCAATTTATAATAAAATACTTGAAAGGGTTTATAGAAATTTCGGGAATTTCATCCTTAAGACTGATGAAGACTTTAAGCTGTACTCAAAAAAGTGGAAATTAAGATCAGAAAAACTTAAAGAAATGATCGCACTTATGCGTGAATTAAATTTATTTCCTGCTGAAGGATTTGTATCCAACGGAGTAAAGAAAAGGATGAAGAAAATTAAGGACGAAAGAGACCGTAAGCGTAACTACTATAAAAAGAAAGAAGTTGCGATGAGAATTTTAGACGTCCAAAATACCGCTAAAACACCGCTAAAAGACGTCAATCAGACGGATTATTCCGAACAAAGTAAATTAAATCAAAATAAACTAAATCAAATTAAATTAAATCAAATCAAATCAAAGGAAATTAAATTAAATCAAACTAAACTAAATCAAATTAAATCAAAGGAAATAAAATCAAAAGAAATAAAAGAAAAAGATAATATTAATAAAAATATTAATATTATTAATCCCCCCTCCGGCAAGCCGGAGCGAGATTTTATCGATAATCTTTTAAATTTATTTCTGGTTGAATTTAAGGCAGCAAGAAACGAGGATTACGTTTTAGTTTCTCGAGAAAAGGAGAGAAGTGCAATTAGCAAACTGCTTGTTCATTACAAAACCCAGAACCCAGATAAAAACACAGAGGAAACACTATCGGACTTTGAGAACATATTCAAGCAGTCATTTACGGTCAACGATAAATTTCTTCAGGAGAATATATCACCGTCAATGATTTTAACGAAACTGAATTTCATAAAAACAAAACTAAAAGGAGAGAGCTATGGCATGCAAAATAACTCATCTGGTGGAGCAACAACACGAGGAATACTCGAAGCAGTCGCAAAAGCCTTTGACATCAATTGGCAGCCCGGTAGTTATTGAAAATCGCATTTCAGTATTTACGGGAATGTGGGTTGACGATAATGGCATTTAAAATATGTTTTTGGCGGGCAGCCATTGAATTTAAATTAATTACATTTTAATGCTATAAAACATTGAAAATATTAAAGAAAACCTTATATTTGTATTCGGATTTTTTTTACAAATAGATAATATGAACAAAATAAAAATAGTTTTTCCTGACGGAAATATAAAAGAGTTTGATGAAGGTGTAACCGGTAAGTCTGTTGCCGATTCAATCTCATCGCGCTTATCTGAGGATACTCTAGCTGTTGAAGTGAATGGTGCCGTTAGGGAAATCAATTCACAATTAACGGAAGATGCTTCAATAAAGTTTTTAACTTTTGAAGACGATAAGGGTAAGGAAGTTTATTGGCATTCTACTTCTCATTTAATGGCGCATGCAGTTCAGGAACTGTTTCCGGAGGCTAAATTCGGTGTTGGTCCTGCTATTGAGAACGGTTTTTATTATGACATTGACATTAACACCGGGCTTACGGAAGAGAACCTTCGAGTAATTGAAAATAAGATGATTGAGCTTTCTAAAAAGGACAGTTCATTTATCCGGGAAGAATTATCTAAAGAATCTGCTTTGAAATTTTTTGAGCAGAAAGGCGATCAATATAAAATTGAGATTTTGTCAGGCATAAATGAGAATAATGAAAAAGTTAGCATTTATAAGGAAGGCGAATTTACTGATCTTTGCCGCGGTCCTCATCTTCCTTCGACAGGCAAAATCAAATATATTAAGCTTTTGAATATTTCCGGATCATACTGGCGTGGTGATGAGCATAATAAACAGCTTCAGCGTATTTACGGAATTTCCTTTCCGAAGAAAAAAATGCTTGATGATTATCTTCTCCGGCTGGAAGAAGCAAAGAAGAGAGATCACAGAAGACTCGGAAAAGAGCTTGAATTATTTTTTATATCGCAAAGTGTAGGCAGCGGTTTACCGATATGGCTTCCTAAAGGTGCGATACTCAGAGAGACATTAGAAAATTATCTTCGTGATGAACAGAGAAAGCGCGGGTATGAGCCGGTAATTACCCCTCATATCGGAAATATAAATCTTTATAAGACCAGCGGGCATTATCCTTATTACAAGGACAGCCAGTTTCCTCCGATAAAATTGGAAGACGATAAAGAAGAATATCTGCTTAAGCCGATGAACTGTCCCCATCATTTCCAGATATATTTGTCAAAGCCGCGCAGTTATCGCGATTTACCGATAAGATATGCAGAGTTTGGAACAGTATATCGTTATGAGCAATCGGGAGAGTTAAACGGTTTGACCCGTGTTAGGTCTTTTGCAGTAGATGACTCGCACATGTTCGTAAGAGATGATCAGTTAAAAGAAGAAGTTTGCAATGTAATTGAGCTAATCCAGGTAGTTTTCAGTCAAATGGGTTTTAAAGAATTTACTACCCAGCTTTCATTTAGAGATGACAATGCGGAGAAATACGGCGGCGACATAAAATTATGGGAGCGGGCGCAAAAAGAAATTATGGAAGCTGCGGATTTAATGCATTTAGATTATCATATTGCCGAAGGAGAAGCTGCATTTTACGGACCCAAGATAGATTTTATGGTAAAGGATGCACTCGGAAGAAAATGGCAGCTTGGCACAGTACAAATTGATTATATAATGCCAGAGAGATTTAATCTTGAGTACACCGGAAGTGACGGGCAGAAACATAGACCGGTAGTAATTCACAGAGCGCCTTTCGGTTCATTGGAGAGATTTATAGGAGTGTTGATCGAGCATTATGCAGGAGAGTTTCCGGTATGGTTAGCTCCCGTACAGGCAGTAGTTATACCTGTATCGCAGCATTTTACGGAATATGCTAAAACAGTATTTAATAATTTAAAAGAAAACAATATTCGTGTCGAATTCGACGAAAGAAATGAAAGCTGGGTAGTAAATTCTTTAA
>JAJYOQ010000109.1 GCA_021796135.1 Bacteroidota bacterium | reverse complement strand
AGGAGTCAATAATGAACCTAAATGACCTCCCAACTGTTGAGGATTTACAAGACTTATTTGCAAATTGCAATGACGAACAGTATTCTCACATTTTATGGATTGATACTTTTGGAAATGTTCGAATATCTCCCATCCTAAATAATCTAACTCCTGCTGGTTGGACTGATGAAAATAAAGATTTAATAAAATTAAGGTATGAAACCTTTCACCAAGGCAATGGTTATGTTGGTAAAAAAGCATCCGAGGATAATGCGTGGATGCAAAGGCTTTTTGATTCTCTTACATCAAATTGGCAAAACGACACAACTGGTTATACAGATAATTTTTAATTATGATTTCTAAACAAGCTCTCGGCAATACTCTTTGGGGAATGGCTGATATTCTCCGAGACAAAGTTGAAGATTACAAATCTTACATCCTTACACTTTTATTCTTTAAACGTCTTTCTGATAATTATTATTGGGAAATTGATAATAAAGTAAAGGAGCATCGTGCTGAGTATAGTGCTGAACCTAATAAAAGACAATTAGATCGAATTCACAAGGAGGCACACGACTTCAAAATTCCTGAAGGAAATTTTTGGAAAGACATTCGTGAGGTTTCTAAGGACAAAAAGAACGAGACTCTCGATAAAGCAGTAAATGCAATTGCGGATTTGAATCCGGCATTAAAAGGTGTTATAAATACTGTTCGGTGGAATGAACCTTCTCCTGATGGATCCGGTGGTAAAAAACTTAGTCCCGATGTCCTCTCATTGCTCGTAAGTTACCTCGATGTAGTTGACCTAAGCAATAAAAATGTTTCTGTTGATGTTCTCGGCGATGCTTATGAATATCTCATCAAACGTTTTGCTGATGAAAATAAAGGTGGTACTACTGCCGGACAATTCTATACTCCACAAGAAGTTGTAAATATTATTGTCCGCTATCTTAAACCACAAGACGGCGACCAGATTTACGATCCAACCTGCGGCTCCGGTGGCTTTCTTATTAATTCAGCTAAGTATGCTAAAGAAACATTTGGCTCTCAAAAAAAAGTTCGCCTTTACGGGCAAGAAGATGTCTGGAATACCTGGGCTATTGCAAATATAAATATGATTTTGCATGGTCTCGATGGAACAATAAAAAAAGAGGATACTTTACTTCATCCCCAGTTTTTAGATGAAGGCCATAACGTTCAAAAGTTTGATAAGGTAATGGCTAATTTTCCTTTCTCTGCAGAAAACTGGTGGAAAAATGGAGAACCTGAAAGAGATAGGAAAGGTAAGCCCATTCTTAAAAAAGACGGCTCACCAAAATTAAAATATCCTTCTAAAGATGAATTCGCAGACCCGTATAATCGTTTTGTGTATGGAACTCCGCCCTATTCTAATGGTGACTTCGCATTTATACAGCACATTGTTGCTTCTATAAATGAAAATGGCAAAGGTGGAGTTGTTTGTCCGCAAGGTGTACTTTTTCGCGGGCAGCCTGAGAAAACAGAGGAAGAAGATGGTCAAAATCGAAAAGCCGATGATGAATTTTTAATTCGCCGTGGTTTATTAGGAATTATTGAAACTGCAAACGGAACTGAAAAAGCTAAAGACATAATTGAAGCTGTTATCGTTTTGCCTTCAAATCTTTTTTACGGCACTACAATTCCCGGAGCAATCTTATTCTTTAATAAGAAAAAACCTAAAGAGCGTAAAGGTAAAGTGCTTATGGTTTATTCAGCTAAAGATGGCTGGTATAAAGAAGAAAACAATTTAAATAGACTTTTACCTCACGATATACTCCGCACTTCAACAATGCTTGAAGCCTGGGGAAATATTGAAGTTGCTAAAACTTTTATAGCAGAACAGAAAGTAAGATTGTTTAACATCATTAAAGATAGTCTTGATTTTATGCTTAATGAAATTGAAAAAGAATTTGAAGATAATATTACACTCTTACAAAAAAAGATTTCCGAACTTGAGCAAATAGAGAAACCAAAAAAATCTGAACTGCAAAGCTTATTAAAAAGCAAAGCAAAATTAGAAACCATACTTGCAAAGAAAAAAGTAAAAATAAATGAAGCAAAAGAAGAAGCTGAAAAAGAAAGACAAGCAATACATTCTGTAGAGAAGGAACTGCTCGAAATGTTTCCTAATCCTGAACTGCGTAAACGTTACTTTTCTATTGTTGATATGGAAGAACTTGAAGAAAATGAATTTAACCTTAACATTCCCCGCTATGTAGATACTTTTGAACCGGAAGAGGAAATTGATTTGTATGAAGCGATTGAAGAGTTTAAAATGACTCTTGAACGTGATAAAGAAATTTACCAACAATTGGATTTATTTTTTAAGAATACCAAAATTTATGATTGATTGGAAAGAAATTAGATTAAAACAATTGATTGAAGAAGTTGGTGATGGTGGTACACCAAGCACTTTTGATCCAAATAATTTTGGCAAAGGTATACCTTGGGTTGTTGTTGAAGATATAAAACCAGAAATATCGAGTACTAAAGGAGAACTTACCGAAAAAGGACTTAATTCTTGTTCAGCAAAAAAATGGCCTATTGGTTCAATTATTTTATCGACTGGTGCAACTATTGGTGAAGTTGGTATTGCAAGAGTAGAACTTTGCACCAAGCAAGGTATAACGGGAATTATACCGAACGATTATGCGGATAATTTATTTCTTCGCTTTTGGTTTGAGCAGAATAAACAACAACTGATTCGTTACGCTCAGGGTACTACATTTAAAGAGATAAGACCAAGAACTCTTGGAAATCTTAGAATAAAAGTTCCCAAACCATTTACAGAAGAAAGTGTTGTGGAGCAATGCAAAATCGCTTCTATCCTCACTAAAGTAGATAACGCAATACAAGCAGTAAAAAACACAATAGAAAAAGCAGAGCGTCTTAAAAAATCTCTTATGCAAAATTTACTTACCGGGAAACTAAAACCCGATGGCACCAGGCGAACCGATGATGAATTTTATGAGGATGAAAAATTTGGAAAGATTCCTGTCGGTTGGTTAATTGACAAAGGTATAAAATTAACTTCTAAAATTACAAAAGGTCAGTCTCCTAATTGGCAAGGGTTTAAGTATCAAACTTCTGGATTATTATTTATAACAAGCGAAAATATAAGAAACAGTTATTTGGATTTAAATCCAATTAAGTATCTGCCAATGGAATTCAACAATAAAATAAAAAATAGTCAGTTGCAAGAGAATGATATACTATTCAATATAGTTGGCGCTTCAATAGCTCGTTCTTGTATTTATAATTTATCAAATGTAGTCGCTAATATAAACCAAGCAGTCTGTTTATTACGTTTTAAATCTGAATATGAACCCAGATATTTTCTATACTATCTTCAACTAAATGATACAATAAACCGATTACTTAGCGGTCAAGTTGAAACCGCAAGGGCAAATTTAGCATTAGGCGATTTTAGAAAATTTAGATTTGTTTACCCTGCAAATAAAACGGAACAAGAGGCTATCGCAAATAAAATTTATTCTGCTGAAAAAATCATTATCACCAAGCAACAAAAAATTCAAAAACTGGAACGAATAAAAAAATCATTAATGCAAAATTTATTAACCGGCAAAGTGCGTGTAAAAATTTAAGGAAATAATATGGAAGATAAATTTAATCCAAAGAGCCTTTCCATTAATCAACTTTTTTGTGATGCTGACGCTTTTTATCAAGTGCCAATTTATCAAAGACCATATAAATGGGAAGATGAGCACATTGACAAATTATGGGATGATATTTATACTTCTTTCTTAAATGATGATACTAATTATTTTTTAGGTTCAATAATTACAGCCAAACCATTATCAACAGTTTCTTATATGGATTTAGTTGATGGTCAGCAGCGTATTACTACTTTAATGATATTGTTCTGTGTCATTCGCGATCTGTATCCTAAAATAAATAATCATACCGATGATGATCCGACTAACATAGATATTGACACAATTAAGGATGCTATCCAGCAAAAAGGGAAAGTTAAAAGGCTGAAGCTTCATACGCACGATCAACATCATACGGATTTTCAAAATACTATTATCGATGGCAATACAACGGGTTTTACAAAACCTTCGAAACCTGACGTTAGAAAAGATGAAGAACCAATCTATAAATTTGAAAATACTGCCTTCCTCTTTACTGAAAAGTGTAAAGATATAGGTGAAAAAAAGTGCGGTGAGTTTATAAATTATTTGTTCAATAAAGTAAAAATTATACGCATTGATTGTTCAACTACTGAATTTGCCATTAAACTTTTCCAAGTATTAAATGATCGTGGATTAGATTTAACTGCTGCAGATCTAGTCAAAAGTTATCTTCTTGAAAAAATTCAAAAAGAATTTAATTCTGATCCTGATATTTTAAAAAAGAAGGAAGGTGCTTTTGTCTCTGATTGGAGAGAAATTGAACAATATGCTAAAGATTCTTATGATAATTTGAATAACATACTAACTATGTACGAATATTACCTTTTGGCTCAAAACCCACGCAAATCACTTTTTGAAGAATTACAAATTGATTTCAAAATGAAAAAGCCATTAGATGTTATAAGTGATTTCAAAGCATTCGTAAAGGCGTATAAAAAAGAAATATATGACGTAACTAACGATAAAATTTTGTTCTCTTTTTGGTATTTGCCTTGGACAGTCTATTGGAGAAGCATTTTAACAACAGCAATACATAGAAAATATAAAGACCTAAAAAAATTGAAGAAGGTTTTAAGAAGATTTTATTTTTTGTATTGGGTTGCAGGCAGAACTCTATCAGCCGTAAAGCAAACTTCTTTTAATGTTATAAAATGGTTGAAAGAAAATAAAGATATAACCGAAATTGAGAAAGAAATAAACAATAAAATAAAAGAAGATGATATTGTTAATTCAGCTCTTAATAATTTATCTAAAGATATATCTTTTTATTCTTGGTGTAAACCATTACTGGCACTGTTAGAATATAATTCAGCCGATGATTCTAAAATATCTTTTATCGAATTAAATAGAGATGTACATCTTGAACATATCTTACCACACGAATACAAAAAATTTCCCGAATGGGACTATATAAAGGATGATATTGCATTGAAATGGATGGAAAAGCCTGGTAATTTAACTCTTCTAAGTGGTAGTAAAAACATTGAAGCAAGTAATAATCCTTTTAAAACAAAAATCAAAGTCTATAAGGGTAAAGGCAAATATGATGATAAAAATCAAAAGATAACTGCTTTTAATATTACTCAAAATATTGTAAAAGATTTTGAAGATAAAAAATATTCCGGCAAATGGATTGAAGAAAGTATGAAAGATAGGCACAATTGGTTTTGTAACGAAGTCGGCGAAATATTAGAAATAAATACTAAAGCCTTAAAAATAAAATAGTTTAATAAGAAATGAGCAATTTATCAGAACTAAACTCAGTTGAAAAACCCGTCACAGAATGGCTTTCTAAAATGGGCTGGCATCATCAGTCGAAAGATGAATTAAAAGTTTATTTCCGGCCCTTTTCTAATCCTATTATTGAACCTATCCTAAAAGAAAAAATAAAATTATTTAATGATATTGATGATACAGCCGCCCAAACTGTATTAGAACAATTAAACCAGCATCTAAATCACCCCGATCCAATCCTTGGTAATGAAAAATTTCTCGATAAGCTTGTTAAAGGTGTAACCGTTACAATTAACGGGAAAGACCGGGATTTTTATTTCATAGACTTTAATAATATCTGGGCGAATGATTTTTTAGTAACCAATCAGTATTGGGTGCAAGGCGTCGAGATGATTAAAACCGATATTGTGCTGTTGATTAATGGAATTCCTATTGTCCCAATAGAAGCAAAGCAGCGTGCTAAAAAAAGTGTTAATTGGATGCAAGGTGTAAAGCAGTTTAATACTTACTCAAAACGTGCCGATAAATTATTTATGTGTCACGGTTTTGGCGTTGCCTGTAACGGACGAATAACTAAGTATGGTATTCCTGGTGCCTCTGCCTCTTACTTCAGTGAATGGAAGGATACAATCATTGATGCCCATTTCGATAATCCTATTCTTAATCCTGCAAATGATTTATGTAAAGCGGAAATAAAAGAAGATGGTTACTATCACCACAATATTCCTGAATATGAACAAATGAAAAGAGGCGTTGTAGGTTTGCTTCAGCCTGCACGTGTACTTGATATTCTTCAGCACTACCTTGTTTTTGAAAGAACACTTGAAAGCGGCGTTGTTAAAAAAGTTGCTCGTTATCAGCAGCTTCGTGCCGGTAATAAAATTGTTGATCGTGTTGTTGAACAAGATAAAAAATCCGGTGTTATCTGGCATACTCAAGGTTCGGGGAAAAGCCTTACAATGCTCTATACCTCATATAAATTACGCCAACATCCAAAGTTAAACGATCCCACAGTTTACATTGTAGTTGACCGCAAAGATCTAAAAGAACAAATGGGCGGTACTTTTGATGATTGCGAATTTCCTAATACTTCAGTTCCAGCTACAATTCCGATACTCAAATCAAAAATAATCGGCAAACCGGCAGAAGTTATAATCACAACAATTCAAAAGTTTCAAGATCTGGGTGATGTGAAAGATGAAAGAGAAAATGTGATAATTCTAATTGACGAAGCACACCGCACTCAATATGGTGAATATCAGATTGAGCTTAGATCTGTTCTTCCAAATGCACGTCAATTTGCTTTTACCGGAACTCCAATAGATAAAACAATTCGAGATTTTGGAATCCGTGAAGGCAGAAATTTTAAGGAATATTATCTTGATAGATATGATATTGTAGACTCAATTAGAGACGGTGCAACAGTTCCTGTTCGATATACATTTGGCCCGCAGCAATGGTTCCTGGATAAAGAAAAGTTAAAACTTGGATGGCAAGAAATAACCGCTGATCTTAACGAAGAAGAGAGAGCTTTAGTCCAGAGAAGAACACAAACCTGGAAAACATTTTTAAAGCATTCTGAACGTATAGAAGCTATAGCTAAAGACATCGCAGAAGATTTTAGAAGTGTGGTCGAACCTCAAGGTTATAAAGTTCAGATTGTCACCTGTGATAAAGAAGCCTGTGCTCTCTATTATAATGAATTAAAAAAATATTTTAATGCATCTGAAATGTCCATCGTATTTTCAAAAAGCCATTATGATGATGAGGAAAGATATAATTTATATAAAGATCATTATTTAGAAGATGGTGAACGGAAAAGATTAATAAATCAATTCAAGAAACGAATTACAGATAAAGATAATAATCTTAAAATATTAATTGTTTGTAATATGCTTTTAACTGGTTTCGATGCGCCAATTGAGCAAACAATGTATTTAGATAGCCCTTTACGTGATCACAATCTATTGCAAGCAATTGCTCGTACAAATCGCCCTTATGATGATCCAGTTACTGGTTTATCAAAAGAATATGGTCGCATTGTAGATTATATAGGTGTCTTTAAAAATTATAATGAAGCTCTAAATTATGATCCTGAAGACATTACTGAATTTGAAGATGTTGAAAGTTTGGTAAAAGAATTCCCTAAATTCTTAGATATAGCTCTTGAGCCCTTTAATGATATTAAGTTTGAAGATACCTATGAATGTTCGATTGCCATAGTAAGAATTTTAGACAAAGTAGATCAAGCAATATTTGAATCTAACTATCGTGATGTTGTACAATTATTTGAAGCAACAGCACCACATCCGGAATTACGTGTACATTTGTCAAGATATAAATGGCTGGTTGCTATATATGAAATTTATCTTGAAGAATTTAGACGATTAGATTTTGATCCTGAAATCTATGCAGGTAAGACTCGTAAACTAATTGAAGAAAGCAGCAGCGTAGATCTTAAAAATCATCTTCCCACTATCCATATAGACGACAAATATTTAGATAACCTAAAATCTTCTAAACTATCCGCTTCAGATAAAGCAGAAAAAATTATTAGGGATATAGAGACAGTAATTCGAAGAAATGAAATTGACAACCCGGTTTACGTTGAATTTCAAGAACGCCTGGAT
The DNA here is from genome assembly GCA_021796135.1 of Bacteroidota bacterium. The sequence continues at coordinate 2,786 of JAJYOQ010000109.1, read as the reverse complement.
GAACTTATAAAAGAAAAAGAAAGCAATACAAAATCCATTTCCGATTTATTAAAAGACTTAGAAGAATTATTTGGTGAAGTGGAGCAAGCTGCAACATTACCTCAGAAAATGGGTTTTAATGACCGTGGAAGTTTTGACATTTATATTGAAATTAAAAACGCACGCGATGAAGATCTTGATTTAGAAATCGCTAAAGATTTTGCTAAAAAATTAGCACAAAGAATTAAAAATAAAATTTATACCGGGTGGCAAGATAGCGATGCAGAGATTAAACGTATTGAAGTTGATCTAAAAATCTTTGCTGATTTTGATGAATATGAGTCCGTAAATATAAGTGACGATAAAGAATTAGTTGATAGAATAATAAAAAGAATAATTCAACATTATAGCATAGAATGATAGCATTGGCTCCTAAATATAAAATAGAAAGAAGAGAAGTTAAGCATGCAAGAATAAAAGTAAGAGAAGATTTATCAGTCCATCTAATAGCTCCCAATTCATTCTCTGAAAGAGAAATAGAATTAATCTTAAAACAGAAAGAAAAATGGATTGAAAGTAAGCTTGCTTACTTTAGTTCCCGCAATAAGCCTATAAAGCTTCAAAGGAACCAAATCTTTTATTTAGGTGAAAGATATCGCTACTTTTATTACTCCGAATTAAAAAACAAAGTCATAATAAATCACATTCATAAAACTGTACGTTCAGGAAAAGATTTATTAAATAAAAAAATTCAAAGGAAGTGGCTAAAAAAAGAAGCCCGAAGGTTAATTATTGGGAGGCTTGAACATTATACTTCCAAATATAACTTCAAGTATAATCGTGTTTTTATTCGAAGCCAAAAATCGAAATGGGGTAACTGTTCAAAAAATAAAAATCTTTCATTTAATTGGCGCTTAATCCAAACACCTTTATATGTTTTAGATTACTTAGTAGTTCACGAATTAGTACACACACAAATAATGGATCATTCAAATAAGTTTTGGTTAAAGGTTAAGTTAATCCATCCTGATTTTGATAAAGCAATTAAATGGTTAAATAAATATAGCAATTTTTACTAAATTAAAGTAAATATTATGTCAGACATAAAACTTTTTCACATCTCTAAAAATAAAATAACCGAACTTGAAGGCAAATCTGTATCAGTAGAAAAATCACTTCAAGACTTAATCGAAACTCACCTTGACGATTTTCTTGGTATTAAGTTTCTCGTTTCAGAATATTCAACCGGCCTAAAACATGGCGGTCGTATCGATACTCTCGGCATCGATGAAAATAATTGTCCTGTCATAATTGAATTCAAAAGAGCAACCAACGAAAACGTAATTAATCAAGGCTTGTTCTATCTTGACTGGTTATTAGACCACAAAGCAGAGTTCCAACTGCTTGTAATGAAAAAACTGGGAAATAAAATTTCCGATGCAATCGAATGGGATAATGCAAGGTTAATTTGTATTGCCGGTGATTATACTAAATACGACTCTCATGCAATACAGCAAATAAAAAGGAATATTGAATTAATACGTTATAAGAAATATGATAATCTAATGCTTCTTGAATTGGTAAATTCTGTTTCTGATGACAGCGTGGAAATTGAGAAACCGAGAAAAACAAAATATAAGTATCCTACTGCAGTTGAACTTTTGGATAAATCAAATGTTCAAATAAAAGATATATTTGAATCAATAAAATCTTTTCTTTTGGCTTTAGGTGATGATGTGGTTATGAAAGAATTAAAAAAATATATTGCCTTCAGAAAAATAAAAAACTTTGCAACTATAGAAGTACAGCCTCAGAATAAATCAATTATCATCTATGTTAAATTAGATCCTACAACAATAAATCTCGAAAAAGGATATACAAGAGATGTAAGAAAAATCGGCCATTGGGGTACCGGCGATTTGGAAATAAGAATTAATAGTATAGATGCTTTTGAAAAAGCAAAATCATTATTGCTTAAAAGTTATGAACTAAATTAGAATTAGAATAATGAATATTAAAGCAGAAATAGCACAATCGTTATATTCTAATATGTTAAAGTTTAAAGATGAAAACATGTGGGATGAAAGTACTTTTGCGCAAGCTTTAAACATATCAAAATCAACCTTTACCTTAACCGAACCAGAATTAGAAGGAACAGACCCAAAGTTTAAAGAGTTTATTAAAAATAATGGTTTCTTAATTTCTTCAATTTCAAAATATGGAATTACGGAGCCAATGGAGGATTTTAATTATAACATTGAGCGCCTACAATCATATATAAAGTTTTCTAGCTATGCACTTTACATGCTATATTACATAGCAGAAGGTAATTTTGAACAAACTTTAGAAGATTTAGATCTAAGTAGCGATGATTATGATTTGAAAGATTTTGGAGACGAACTGAATATTTACAAATCTGAGATATTATATGAACAGTCATTGATCTCAATCATTACATTATTTGAAGCTTTTATAAACAATATGCTTAAGTGGATATTTAATAACGTTGAAGAATCAAGAAAAAACTTAAAAGTAAATATAACATACGAAGAAATATTAGATAACTATGAAACAATTTTGGAAATCATAGTAAATAAACAATTGGATGACATTAGGTCGTGGAATGACAGGATAGTTTTTTTAAATCGTAAGCCAACGAATATTGATTTGAAGAAACAAGAAAACTATAATGTTATAAACGAAGCTATAGAATATAGAAACTTACTGATCCATCATAAAGGTATAGTAAATGAAAAATTTTTAAGTAAAATTATAAATAAGCATTACATCTTCGGCTCATTTACTGT
>JAJYOQ010000108.1 GCA_021796135.1 Bacteroidota bacterium | reverse complement strand
CCGATCTAAAAAGTTTTATGTTTGACATAAGATTCCTTGTAAAGTGTTTAACATTATTAAATTTTTTAAAGGGTAGGGACAAAATGTACCTACCCTTTAGTTGATGTAATTGGCTAATCATGTGAAATCGACTTTGATATTTATAATCATGTCTATATGATTTGGAAACCTTCAGATTCAAATTTAAGTAAGGGGAGTATACCTTTCATATAACCAAGAAAATCGGGATCGTATTCATAAGGCCACACATAAAGTCCGGAATCGGAAGATCCACTCAAAGGTTTTATGCTAAGTTTGTTAATCTTGCTTGCCCATATTTGAACGCTTTTCCTATTAATATCTTTAGGATCAACTTTTTGATGATTCTCAAGGTTCCTTATTAATTCTTGATCAATTAGCACAAGACGAGTATCATCCGCGATAACTTTGTAGAGACGTGCTACTTCCGGATAGTCCATTTCGTTTTCCATCCTTTGTAATCTTTTCTGTTTCTCGCAGTCATTAGACATCAATTCTCTGCGTAACGCTTCTGTTATAAGATTTGCAGGTGTGTCATTTTCTACTCGATGTTCATCAAAAAGTTTTTCTAATATTTGACTAGATAAAGTAAATGCAGGATGTCGATTAAAAAGCGGTGCTTCAATTCTAAAATCAATAAGTGTTGGTTCAAAATTTTCATTGTTCCGGCGTACACGCCCTCCAACTTGAATTAGATTTGCTGCACCTGCACGTTCCCGAAATGCAGAACGAAAAGAAAAGTCTACACCTGCTTCTACACAACTAGTAGCAATTAATGTCCAATCTTGTACTTCATATTTTAGCCGCTGCTTTATTCTCTCCAGAATCAAGTCTCTATGAATAGGAGCAAGTGCCGTTGAAAGGTGCAAAACATCATGACCTGATTGACGCATTGTTTGGGCTATCACTGCAGCTGATTGAACCGTGTTCATGATAACCAAACGTGGTCCTTGTTTACTTATCACAAGATCAATTAAACCTTTCTCATTAAGTACTGAGGGATAGCGAACTGGTGTAACGCGTATTGTTTCCTGACGCAGGGCTTCTTCTCTAAGATTTTGTGGAACTAATTCTGGAATTATTATCGGGACATCAATCATATCCTTGAGTTCCCAAAATCTTGAAAGAGAACCTGAAGCAAATACAAAATGACAACCCCACTTATCAGAAAACTCTTTTAGCCATTTCCATGTTTGAGGCCATAAATGCGATGGTATAGAAGCATGTGTTTCGTCTATGAAAATCCCAGAACCAGGAAGTTCGTGAAGTTTTCTGAGTTTTGATGGGTAATTACTTGCAATTGTTTCAAAAAACTGCACGGCTGTTGTAACAATAATCGGTGCTTTCCAAAGTGTTGCCAACTGCCGCGTTTCCAATGCATCAAAGTCTGCTTGGAGATGATGTTCGGCAACAACTTCGTCTTCTTTTTCATCGGGTAATACAAGAGCTTTTCTGTAAACTTCTACAGATTGTTTAATGATATTCGTGTAAGGCAAAACAACGATAATGTGACGGAGGTTTTTATCAATTGCCACACGAAGTAAATGTGCCATTACCGCAGTTGTTTTGCCGGTTCCGACAGGACTATCACAAGCATAAAAAGAAGGGGTTGTATCCGCTTCACGGCAAGATTGATATATTTTTTGACGAAGACGATTTCTTTCATCTTGCCTGTTTACGCTAGTTAATCCAGAAACATATTTATCGAGTGCTTCAAGTCGTTCTTTCCATTTTGGTAATGGATTGGGAATGGGGAATTCTTTTCCATAATTATTTGCTGTATCTCCATGATCTGAATCCACCAAACATGAAAGTGCTATTCTCCGTGTTAATCCATTCCAATCGGAAATACTTTTGGTATTATTCCCCAACTTCTCTGAACCCGATTGAATGTGTTTTGAAAGATAATCTGAGAGAAATTGTTCAGTCCTTGTAGCTGAATTTGAATCACGAAGAAACATTTCTGCCTTTGCTTGCTCCTCAGGAATAGATTGTAAGCCTATATGATGTGAGTATACCAGTAATGCAGATTCCACCAAATTATTTTTTAGTAAATTTGCTGTGCCTGCATCAACATGATTAAAGGGCAAACCTTTTCCACCGCCTTTAGAAAGGATCTTTTGATTTTCATCATCAAGTTTTCCCAAGTCATGGTAAATAGCTGCTGAATGTACTGCTTCACGGAAATAATCTATATCGCCTTTATAGTAAGATGAAATAGGATTAACATTTTCTAAAGCACGTTTCGACACTTCCGAAACATGTTTATTATATGTTTGAGGCGGTATTGGCGGATTCTTGCCCGCACTATGTGCAAGCCAAGTTGGCATTTATATTTCTTTCATTAAGTCTCTAATTGGAAGCACTTTATTGGACAGTTCTTCCGGCACATCTTTTTCAGTTGGTATAATATAATCGGCTCTTGAATTAGAAGGTTTTTCGAGATCATTAAGTTTTTTGGGTGTTAATGCATTTATTAGATCAAAATCTGAACATGAACCAATTGGAGTTTTGTGTTCGATATACCAAGCGTGTATAATCTCTACATTACTTCTAATGTATGAAGCTGTATGCTTATAAGCATGAGGTATAATGTTTAAAAGAAGGTTAATGTCTTCCATTGTACATCCTGTTTTAAATGATGCTGTAGGATTAATAAAAAAAGGCATACAATAAATTCCATGAGAAACGATGCGGAATGACAATGGAGCCATACCACCTTTTTTATCATTCTCAACAGGTGGATTAGTTGTCGTCATACGTTCGATTTCAATTGGTGCAATAGAAACACCAAGACCAAACTGCACTACTCCGGTTTTAACAGGAATCTTTCTTCCTTTTTCTAATTCTGTATTACCAAAAATACGACCATCCCAAAATTGTTCTGTAAACTGCTTTTCATCAAGATTACGCATCTCACTAAGTTCTGTTTTGCGACTTTCTGATATCATGAATTTTTTTTCATCGAGTGCTAATTTTTTTGAAATTGATTTCCAGACCGGCCCTTCTTTATTTTCAGTAAGATCACGAACCTTTCTTTTGAATGATACCGGGGTTATTTCACCTCTTTGGTCATTTCTCTGCCGCGGATCACTTTCCTTGTCGGGGTCTCCATTAGGATTAGAATTAATTACTTCGATAACCAATAATCCGGTCGCACGATTAAAGATTTCTTTTTTTGTAGTGTCTGACATAATAGCCTCCAGTAGATTTGTTAATAAAATATTTTAATTCTTGTCGTTATGTTCTTCCATGTTATTAACAGAATTGAATTCTGTATTGCTTTCCGATCTTGATAAATATCCTAAAAGTATTTGTGTCCTTTCAACATCGGTTGTTGATAAAGGCAGATTTTTTTCGGCGAGTAAATTAGATATTTTCCCAAGTTCTCTAACTGCCCATTTAGCTGACCTAATGTTTTCCCCCTGCTCTTTTTTTGCCCAGGCATGATATACACTAATCCTTCTTGAGAGCATATCAATTGCTGAAACTGGATTATCTAAGGCAATTTGAAGGTGTGAATTTCCCAAAAGTTGAGGTGGAATACTTCCACCACGAACATTTTTACAATATTCAAAATGTAATGTGTCGATCAGGGATAAAAATCTACCGACATAAAAAAATGTGTCTTTCATATAATTCTCCTTGGTGATTCCTAATTTATTTAAATAAATAGCGAATGCTGAAATAGTTCTCAGCACAATAAAGCGTTTTTCCGAATGAAATTTTTTCTGTTCTCTTATTAATTCTTTTTTGTGATCTGCATTCGCTATACCAATTAACAGCGCTTTTGTGCGTTGTAGTGTTTTGCTCAGAAGATTTTCAACTATATATTTCTTTTCATTTTCATTGGCAAAAAACACATCATATATATCTCCGAGTGAACAACCAGCTACCGAAGAAAAATCTTTTCCAGCTCGTATCCATTGTTTTTGCGTCAGGCGGACAAGATCAACAGGGAATGGACAGTTGGGTGCTATGTTTATCAATTTTGATTCTTCAACATCAAGAAATGTTTTAATTATTGTCGAAATATTATTTTGTTTTGCGGTTATTTTTTCTATCTCTTTACGGAAAAAAGGAAGAGTAATATTGGGAGCGTTTTGTGCGGCTGCCCTCCAAACTTCGTCTGCTTTCACAAGATCGGATATTGTATAAATTCGTTGTAGAGATACTTGAGTTCTTCCAGGGTCCGCTTTCCGAAGTGCAAAAAGCCTAATCAGGTCATTTGCTTTAATAAGCTTGTTTCCTTTTAATGCTTCAATAGCAACACTTGATATTGCTTCATAAGAGCTTTCGCTGAAATCATCCTTAGTTACACCACCCAATAGATGTGCATTGTTTACATTAGTATCTGGTTTGCTTTCGAGGTACACTATTAATAACTCATCTTTATTTAAAAGATACCATGTTTTACCTTTACGGTCTTCATTAATTATTCCTTTAAGTGCGCGTAAAATGTCATCAGCTTCATCTTTGCCAACAGGAAATATTTCTGTGCTTATTTTCCCATATCGTTCCAAGCAACGTATATTTTCTGTGGCTGAGAACAGATACGCTTTCCCAATCGGTAATGTTAATTGTGGATATTTATCATCAATTAATAATTTCAGTTTTCCAGATAATCCACTTACACGATGTGTTGATATTCCGCTCGAAGAATCTTGCATATTAAACAAGCAGTTGATAACAAATGGTTCTAAACGAGGGCTCGCCACACGATTTAAATATTTATCGGCATCATCCCAATCATCAACATCAAATATTAAACGTACTTCGGCTCGATATTCATTCTTGTTTTTATCCGCTTTATTACCAATAAGAATATTTTCGATGAGTAAATAAGGAATGTCATTTTTGGAATCTTTTAAAGCTTTTAGAAACCCAACAAGAAACTTATCAAAGTTGTCTGCGAGTTGAAAACGAGTCATCAATTCGTTGAGTACATTAAAATCCCTATCTGTTGTTTTAAAAAGTGGTTGTAATTCTTTGGTACGTTCTTGCAGTCGTTTCCACCAGTTTATTTCCGTTTCTGTGATATTAAATTCCGTATTTTGACTAAAGAGTAAAATCTTCTTCTCATGTTCATTCTTTTTCAACTCTTTAAGATTTGTCCGAAGTGTATCGTTTGATTTTACATTCCATATGGGACGCTGCAATTTGATCGCTGGGAAACTATTGTGGTTTCCTTTTGTTATTGTCCACAACTTTATCATTTCTTGTTTATTTCTAAATTCAATTCTCGTCACTTGCCCTCTTTCATTGAGCCCGATTATTAAACCATCGCTTTTACCTGGATTTGTTACATCGCGGTGTCCTCGTGTAAAGGTTGACTTTCCAATCATCCCACATCGTTCAAGGCTTTTATAAAGAGCATAACCTTCATTCAACATATTCAAGCACTCCTTTCTTTATCCAAACATCTTGTTTATATGATGGTGCATATTTACCCGGCGCGCTGAAAACAGAAAATAGCATTGAAGGAATTATTTGTTCGATTGATTCTTCAACTTTAGTCTCTTCACGGAATAATCCTACATAAGAAGGTGTAAACTCTTTCCAGCCCAAACATGGTACGTGATACCACCTGCCATTACGAAGTCGCTTTTCAAATTTATCTTGAAGATAATGTAAATGGTTTGTCGTTTTATCAATGGGCGCTCGTTCCAATTCCTCTACAACTCCATAAATACGATAACAAACATTTGTAAGAATAGTTGCAAATAATTGGAAATTATCTGTCCCACTTTTTCGTAATGGGCCATGGTAATTATTTGTATAGTTGTGGTAATGAATTGGAGCGCATATCTCAACTCTTACGGGCTTAATGTAAGCACTTTTAAGTCGTGCAATAGATTCAAACATTCCCTTTGCCGCAGAATATGTTGGTGCTGGATAAGAAACTGGAGTTGCACCAGTATCCGGTCTAGTAAACATTGCTGCTGGTCCTGCAATTTCGAATTGAACCTCATAAGGTTTGTCTTGTGTTGTCATTAAAGCCTCTTTTATTTATTATGTTGTAATTTTGTTCCACATGTGCAATAGACTCTTTGTTCTCCGCATTATGGGCTAATAGTAAAGTCATCAATAATAAATTAATCATTTATTCATATCCGCGTAATAATATTTTCGATTAGTATGGTATTGTTGTAGAGCAGTGATTTTATTGATACAGTAGCAGCTTCATGACCAATTAAGATAAAAATGCATTTACAATTTTCTCTAGGTTCAGTTTTTCCCATATTTATTCCCCTTAAGTTTTAATTGATTAAATTACTTTCAGGAATAGTAAGATTTAATAATAATTGAATTTTAGTTAAAAATAATTTAAGAATCAATAGATATTGATTCTAGCCTATATAAAACACGACTCACGCACCAAAATATTTATAGCGAATGTTTATTATAGAATCTTAATAAGAATTAAGTTGGAAATTGTTGTGTTGATAAGAACCATGTTTTTAAAACTATTGGATTGATAAATAGTCTTCTTTTTAGTATTATAGACAGTACTAATATAAGGATTATTAATATGGCACAAATAATAACGGCAAATGATTTAAAAACTAAGGGCGTCACTATCTTGGATCAAGAAACTTCCGACAACAATGAAGTAATTGTGACAGTAAGAGGGAAAAATAAATATGTTGTCATTCCAATTGAAAAATACAATTATTTAAGGGAATGTGAATTAGAAGCAGCCTTACTTGAAGCTAAAAATGATATAAAAGAAGGAAAGTTTATAAAAGAATCTGTGGAAAAACATATAACGAGAATAACTCGTGGCTGAAATAATTTATACTGTCAGCTACTTAAAACGAGCAAAGAAATTCATCAAAAAACATCCTGAAGTAATCCCTCAGTACGGAAAGACATTAAAATTATTAGAATTAAATCCCAATCACCCTTCCTTAAGATTGCATAAACTTCAGGGAAAATTATCCAAGCTATATTCTGTTTCGATAAATTTATCTTATCGTATTTCAATTTATTTTTTAATTGATAAAGATAAAATAATACCAGTTGATTTGGGTAGTCATGATGATGTTTATTAATATTGACAATTACTGATTAAAATAAAGCTGAAAAAATATATTGACAAATAGTTAAAACATTATTATTCTTGCAAAGGAGAATTTTTACTATGACGTCAGTTTCAAATAATCCGGCTTTTATAGAATCTGTTTTGGCTCCGGCTAAATCCGGTATTGTGCAAAGTATCCCGGACTCCCCTAATAATTCCCCTTCCCCTAATTCTAAAATTCCTCAGGATACTAAAAATAAAATTGTTACCGAAAACCAAAATAAAAACCTCTCCTCGGCTAATAAGAACCTTCGCTTTCAACAGAATGTCCCGGTCTCCGATGCCCTTTCTTCTAGCTTGCTTTATAATGAGGTTAATAAACCTTTCGTTAGTAAAGAAACTATTAATAATACCTATAACCCTAAAGTCCAGGACCAAAATTCAAATTATGAACCCGGACAAATTATTTCGGGCTCCAGCTTTTACCTGATCGATTCTAAATCAAATTCCTCTTCCGCTAAAAACCAAGTCAAAAAACCTAAATCCCCGATGGATGAAAGGATTAATAAAACTTATCGTACGGGAACTCAGATTGATACGGGGACTCTTGTTAACGTTATCTACTACTAATACCTCTTTCCGGTCTTTTATTATCCAATTCTTATTCTTTAAGTCTATACCATTTTACAATTAAGGAGCAGTATGAAAAGATTCGTTTTCCTCACGGCATTGCTAATGTCAGCTTTCTTCGTAAAAAATATTAATGCACAGATCGACGCCCGCTTGTTGCAGTACCCCGCTGTGTCTAAATCTCAAATCGTCTTTGAATATGCGGGCGATTTGTGGATTGCCCCTAAAGACGGCGGCGTTGCTAATAGACTTACTACTCCTCCGGGTGATGAAATTCTTCCCCACTTCTCTCCGGATGGCTCCCAAATTGCCTTCAGCGGCGATTATAAAGGTAATATGGATGTCTATGTTATGCCTTCTAAAGGCGGTATGCCTCTGAGAATTACTCACCATGGCTACCCGGATTTAACGGTCGGATGGTATCCGGATGGGAAAAGCTTGCTCTATGCTTCTTCTATGGAAAGCGGCAGACAACGCTATGACCAGTTCTATAAGGTCAGTGCCTCCGGCGGTATGCCTGAAAAACTTATTATACCCTACGGTGAGTTTGCTTCTATTTCTCCGGATTCTAAATCGATTGCCTATACGCCTATGTCTCAGGCTTATCGTACCTGGAAAAGATATCGCGGCGGCTGGGCTGCGGATATTTGGATCTATAATTTCGAAACGGGTACTGCTGAAAATATTACTAATAATCCGGCTAATGATGAATTCCCTATGTGGCATAATAATACTATTTATTTCCTTTCTGATAGAGGCACCGATGAACGCGCTAATATCTGGGCTTATGACCTTAAAACTAAACAGACTAGACAAATTACTAACTTTACCGATTTCGATATCCACTTCCCTTCACTGGGTCCGGATGATATTGTATTCGAAGCCGGCGGAAAACTTTATCTCCTCGATCTCTCTACGGAAAAATATAAGGAGGTCAAAATTGAGGTGGTCACTGATGATATTACGATTATGTCTAAAACCGAAAATGCTGCCGGTATGATTAAAAATTTCTTCGTCTCTCCCGATGGCAATAGGGCTCTGTTTGAAGCACGGGGTGATATTTTTTCGGTTCCGGCTGAACATGGCTATGTGGCTGACCTTACTAATACTTCCGGCTTTGCAGAAAGATTCCCCGCTTGGTCTCCTGACGGCAAGAATATTGCCTATTGGAGCGACCGCTCCGGTGAGTATGAACTTTATCTAAAAAATATGGAAAACCCTCTAAGCGAAAAAAAACTTACTTCCTATGGTCCCGGTTTTAGATATAATCTCTATTGGTCGCCGGATAGTAAAAAAATTGCCTTTATCGATAAAGCTATGAATATTTTCATCTATGATGTCGATAATAATAAAACTACTAAAGTGGATAAAGAGAAATTCTATTATGAGGGCAATCTCGAGGGCTTTAAAGTTTCCTGGTCTGCCGATAGCCGGTGGATGACCTATGCTAAAGATGTCGATAACTTGCATAGCAAAATCTGCATTTATGATGCGGTCAATAATAAGGTGCATGATATTACTTCGGGCTATTATAACGACAGCTCTCCTGTCTTCGATCCCGATGGTAAATATCTTTACTTCTTAACGAATAATACTTTCTCTCCTCTATATAGCGATATGGATAATACTTTTATATATCCGAATTCTACCCGTATCGCCGCTATTACTCTCCGCACTGATGTCCCTTCTCCTCTCTCGGTTAGAAATGACTCTACTTCTATTAAGAGTGATGAGAAAAAAGACGGCGATAAGCCGAAGGATAATGACTCTAAGAAAAATGACGGTAAGAAAAAAGAAGAAAAATCTAATGATGTGAAAATTGATTTCGACGGTATGGATTTAAGAACTGTTATTCTCCCTCCTGCTGCGGGTAACTATTCGAATCTTGAAGCTGTCTCCGGAAAAGTTTTATTTATCAGAGCGCCCCGGACCGGATCCCTTGATAAAAAAAATACGGCTGCCTATTACGATCTCGATAAACGTGAAGAAAAAAATATCGCCGCCGGTATTGATAATTATATGCTTTCGGCTGATTGTAAAAAAATTATGATCGCTCAAAATGGCTCTTATTTTATTACAGATGTCGCTCCGGATGTTAAACTTGATAAGAAAATGCCTACGGATCAAATGGAAATTACTGTCAATCCCCGCGAAGAATGGCACCAAATATTTAATGATGCCTGGCGCATTGAAAGAGATTTCTTCTATGACCCGCATATGCACGGTGTTAATTGGGATGCATTGCGCACTCAGTACGGTAATCTTATAGATAATGCTATGACCAGATCTGATGTTAATTATATCATCGGCGAATTGATCGGCGAAATTAGCTCTTCCCATACTTATCGCGGAGGCGGCGATCTACAAAAACCTGTCATTATGCCTGTCGGTTACCTCGGTATTGATTGGGAACTGGCTAACGGCGCTTATAGAATTAAAAAAATTATTAAAGGCGCTTCGTGGGATAGCGATACTCGCTCTCCTTTGGATCAGCCGGGACTTAATGTGCATGATGGCGACTACATCCTCGCTGTTAACGGTATCCCTATTGATATTAAAAAAGATCCCTGGGCTGCTTTTCAGGGACTCGCGGGTAAATCTGTCGAACTTACCGTGAATGATAAACCTTCTATGGACGGCGCTAGAAAAATTATGGTCGAAACTATGACGGATGAAAGCCGCTTGCGCCTGCTTAACTGGATTGAACATAATAGAGAAACTGTGGAAAAACAAACTGACGGAAAAATCGGATATATCTATGTCCAGGATACGGGTATCGAGGGTCAGAATGATCTCATCAGACAGTTCACTGCTCAGATTGATAAACAGGGTTTAATTATTGACGAACGCTTTAATAGCGGCGGGCAAATTCCCGATAGGTTTATCGAAATGCTCGACAGAAAACCGCTTGCTTTTTTTGCCGTTAGAGACGGTAAGGACTGGCAATGGCCTCAGTTCTCTGTCTTCGGTCCTAAGGTGATGCTGATTAACGGCTGGAGCGGCTCCGGCGGGGATGCTTTCCCTGAATTTTTCCATGAAGCCGGACTCGGTCCCCTTATCGGTATGAGAACCTGGGGCGGTTTAATCGGTATCTCCGGATCACCCTCCCTTATTGACGGCGGCTATATTACTGTCCCTACATTTAGAATGTTTCTTCCCGACGGTCAATGGTTCCCCGAAGGTCATGGCGTCGATCCGGATATACCG
>JAJYOQ010000107.1 GCA_021796135.1 Bacteroidota bacterium | reverse complement strand
TTCCGATCTCTTATTCAAAATTGAAGTAAAAATATTATGATCAAAAATGTTACGCTTTTATTTCTTATATTTTTATTATTAAATTCTACCGGATGCAGAAAGAAGACAGAAAACTTAAATATATTAGTCTTGAAGAAGGGACTTTATTATCGGGAGGGGCAATCAGATCCTTTTACCGGAAGTGATACAGTAAGAAAATTAGACAGGATTATGATCTCCAACTTTAAAGACGGAATGAAAACCGGAGAACTAAAAATCTTATATAGCAATAAGCAGCCTCAAATCATTGGTCAGCTTGTAAATAGTCAAAATGAAGGTATATGGAGCTATTATTATCCTAATTATAAAATTGAAAGCCAGGGAAACTTTGTTGACAACATACCGGAAGGTAATTGGAAATGGTTTTACGAAAATGGCAGAATCAGCGAAGAAGGAGTTTTTGTTCACGGATTACGCAACGGAAATTGGTTAAATTATGATACACTCGGCAAAGTTATAGAGAAAAAGATTTTTGTCAATGGCGTTGAAAAGGGGAAGACAGAAATTAAGAAAGGACAAAATGTTAAATGAGATATAGTATAAGTAAAACAATTATATTCATTTCTTTTGTTGCCGTTTTGATTTTATCCGGATGTTCGACGACAAAAAAGATTGAAAAAATCGAAACTCCGATTAAAAAAACGGAAAAAATAGAAAATAAGATAGCAATTAGGAATAATGATTTTGTTGAGCGTAATTTTATAAAATCTTATAGAATAAAATCAATAGATAAAATAAAATTTAAATTAAATTCAAGTAAAGAAGCCGGCAAAGGTGAAAGATATTCCAGTTTATATTACAATAACGATGGATATCTAACCAGCACGGTTTTCTATGATAAAAATGGTAAAATTGGTATAAGATATGAATATCGTTATAATCCACAAGGGTTCCGTATAGAAACAATAAGGTACAATGCTGACGGGAAAGAAGATTATAGATATACCTATGAATATAATGAATATGGGAATAAAGTTAAAGCAACAAGATATGGCGTTTCCGGAAAACTTGAAAAATATTATTTATATAAGTATGATTCTAACGGCAATTTAACGGACGACATTTGGTACGATGCCGACAACGCTATTGAATATAAAATAGTTAACAATTACGACGAAAAGGGCAATAAGATATTATCAAAGACTTACGACGGAAATGATGACTTGCAAGAACAAGTTACATATCAGTATGATGATAAGAGTAATTTAATCGGAGAAATTAGATTTAATGCAGATGGTGATAAAACCGAGATTATCCAATACGTTTACAAATATTATCCATAAAATAATACTCAAAAACATACTAGTAAGTTGCAAATAGAAAGCGGAAATACTATTTTTGTAAGCAATTTTTTTAGGGCTCGTAGCTCAGTTGGTTAGAGCAGCTGACTCATAATCAGCGGGTCGAAGGTTCAAGTCCTCCCGAGCCCACTCAAAACCCTCAAATACAGTAAATTGAGGGTTTTTTTGTTTCTGTATTTTCTCTTATCCAAAGAAAATCGGCTACTTTGTCTAATCCTACTACCATTTGTACTTCCGTTTTTCTTCGGTACTTCACCAATTTTATCATTGACTATCTCCGGATGTCTGAACTTCCTTAACTCCTCCTGCATTTTTTCCAGACTTATTCTATTATAGAACCTGTCGGCGGTATTATTATATTCGAGTCCAACTAATTGTACACTATACTGCCCGGTAAGGCGTGAGAAAAAGGAATTCCTACTTTCCTAGATGTGCGAGCCTTAGCCGCAGATATGCTTACTAGCTTTCCTTGAAAATCCACAAAGTCATCCTAAACTCATATCAATGATAAAATTAATAAAAGACTGGCGAAATAGGTTTTTCTTGAAAAGATTATTAAAATTGCGTAAATTCATATAGTATTACACTTAGAATAGTTTAATACCCTGATAGAATACAGTGTACAAAATGTTAGTTATTCAATACTGCAATAGTAAGAGTGCAGAAACAAGGAGAAGAATTCATTTGCGATTCAAATTCATTTTCCTTTCAATGTTGATTCTTTTTGGTATAAGCCAAGACAGCTACTGCATTACTAAATTACTTTTCCCCCTGTCGGCATCTAGTACCAGTGATACCCTAAATGGCATTATATATACCTTTGCAGTTTCTCAAGACACATTAGGAATTTTTGATTCACTGAATATGACTTTGACTGCACACAACCAGACCTCGCAAAACGATACGATTCCTGTAAATGATGGACTTTATACATGGAAATTAGAAAACGATAATGGAAAAACAATAATAACAGGACCATGGTTTATAAATAATCTCGTACAAAATGTTATATTAAACCCTAATCAGACAGATATTCTATATAATTTAGACTATTCCATGGCGGACATTTTCAAATCACCAATTGAACCTGGGACATATTCACTAACATGGAAACTTTGGAACGGATTATCGTTTCAATTAAACCTTGTCTGCGGAAGAAGCAAAAATGAAATAGAAGATTCAATTGGCATTAGTTCACCCATTTATTCACTAAGGGTTGGTAATATTTGGAAGTATAGTACATTTGATCAATTTCCTAATACTGTTATTCAGGGAGATACTGTAACACAAACAGTAGTAGGCGAAGAGCTACTTAACGGCGAAAAATGGTTTCTCATGCAATCTGGAATTACTGGTGATCAATTAATGACTGTTAGGCAAGATGGCATTTATATTCATGAATCAAATGGACCTATTCTACGCTATAAATATCCAGCTTACTCCAATGAACAATTCAACTCAGCATATGAACTTTGGACAGGTTACGCGGATTCGCTGGTAGCATTTCCGATTACTGTCGATTCAATAAATGAACTTATTTCGACCCCAAGCGGAACGTTCCAATGCAATAAATATCACTTTCCAGAAGTCATTGTAACAGTTGGAAATTCGAGCACCGAAGTTGGCTCTAAGGACATCTATCTTTCGAATATCGGTCCAGTAAAGATCGTAGCTGGTAATTCATATCAAGATCTCATTTCATTTTCAGGAACGATAACAGATATTTCAAACTCAAAAAATTCAATACCGGAATCATTCCACCTTTATCAAAATTATCCTAATCCTTTTAATCCATCAACAACGATAAATTATTCTATTCCTAACACAAGCTTTGTCACAATAAAAGTTTATGATATGCTAGGTCGAGAAGTTGCAAGTTTAGTTGATGAAAATAAGTCAGCAGGTAATTATAATATAAAATTTAATGCCGGTAAATTGTCAAGCGGAATATATTTTTACCAGCTAAAGTCAGGCAACCATTCTTCTATCAAAAAGATGCTGTTGTTGAAATGATTTAAGTATAAAATTATTTATGAGAGGCAGCGATAATATTCATCATTAGATTATTTAAGACCGGTTGAATATAGAATAAAAATGAGTGAGGAATTTAAATCAAAGAGATATAAATAGAATGAACAAGTTCACCTTGCTGAAAACTCTTATTTCTCGAAAAATATTACGAGATTTCAGAGACAATAGCAAGAATATGGGGGGAGGGATAGGATAGTAAACGGAAGATCGATTATTTCTCGCTACGATTTGGCTACGAATTTTAGTAAAAACATTAGAAAATTGTCGAAAGCGTGGTAAAGATTAGAATGATCTATCAGTTTATTTTATATGAATGCTTTCCAATTAAAACTATATGTTGAATCCAATGTTTTATTAATTTCTCCTTTATCTTACTTCATATTCTCAACTAAATAATTTGATTTACTTCCTTCTGCAATTTTAGAAATAATTTACATTGAAAATTCTAAAAACGTCGAGATGTTTTTTCATTTAAAATATTTAATTAAGTTAAGTCCCATCATTTTTGCCAAATATATTTTCAGAGAATTATAATGCCCAATTTATTTATAAAATATTTTTCTTTATCTAATTTTAAAATGGAAGTTCCTTTAATCAGCCTCTTTCTTTTTGTTTTAATTATTACCTTTTCAAATTTAAAAGCAAATACTTTTCCCGGCATTTCTGTCTCTGTCAATAAAGTTACCGGTGAGTATAAAGTATCGTCATCAGTAATGAACTGGAACTTTCAAGGTTCTACCGGGCATGTACTTAAAAATATTAAATCATCACAAGGCGAAGATGAGATCGGAATATTCAAAGAAATAAAATTTAGTTGGCAGGATAATATTTCTTACCAGGGAGCAATAAAATGGTATCAGAATGATCCTGTCGTCATTTTTTCGCTGATCTTACCTCAAGGTTCAACCTCTATGCCCAAAGCTTTCCCTTCATTCACAAGTTTTCCTGAAGAAATGAAATCATTTAGCTATAAAAATGATAATTTCGCACCACCGCAATTTAAACTCAATGAAACTTCAACCCCATGGCTTTTCTTCTCACTGAATGATTCTCAACCAAGTGATCATTTGAATTCATTTATTATTTCTCCGGCATCCGATTTTATAGTTTCCAAATTAACCGGAGATGGAAAAACTTTGATAAGCAGCGGACTAAACCCCGAAATTAAGAACTTGCCTAATAATTTTAACCATAAAACTATACTAGTATTTGATAATGGCATAAAGAAGACTTGGGAAACCTGGGGGAAGGCAATGAGAGCAATTTATAAAAGAAATATTCCAAATGCTGATGCCGATACAATCCTTAAATATTTTGGTTACTGGACAGATAATGGCGCAGATTATTATTACGATTATGATACTACTATCGGCTACTCGAAAACATTATTAGCTCTTAAAAGTAGATATAAACAAGAAGGAATTCCGCTTGGTTATATTCAGCTTGACAGCTGGTGGTATGAAAAATCTATTTATGATTATGACGGTAAACCTGATGCTGACCACAAAAATATAAAACTTCCTTTGGGTCAATGGAATCGCTATGGCGGACTTTTAAAATATAAAGCAGATCCGTTTCTTTTCCCAAAAGGACTATTTGCTTTTCACAAAGAAATGGGCATCCCTTTAGTCACTCATAATCGCTGGGTTGATCCGCAAAGCAGTTATCACTTTAAATATAAAATTTCAGGATTTGCAGCGGTTGACTCAAAATATTGGGATCATATTATCCGATATATTAAGCAGTCGGGAGTAACATGTTACGAGCAGGATTGGCTTAATTACATATATAATAAAAGTCCCCAAATGTCTGAAGATTTAAGCGTCGGAAATTTGTTTACTGACGGAATGGCAAATGCTTGTAAGAAATATGGAATATCTATTCAATACTGCATGGCAATGCCAAGGTATTTTCTTCAAGGATTAAAGTATAATAACTTAACAACTATACGAACAAGCGGCGACCGTTTTAATCCTGAGCATTGGAAACATTTTATTTATACTTCTCAATTAGCGTATGAATGCGGGATGTATCCTTGGAGTGATGTATTTAAAAGCAGGGAACTCGGGAATATGATTCTCTCCGTCCTGTCAGCGGGTCCTGTTGGAATAGGAGATGCTATAGGCAAGGAAGATAAAAGTAATATTTTAATGGCTTGCCGAGAAGACGGAGTTATCGTAAAGCCGGATATTCCCATCTTACCGATAGACAACGATTATATTAATGACTCCAAAGGTATTAAATCACCAATGCTTGGGTATACTTATTCTCAACATGGTAATATTACTACTGGATATCTTTTTGCTTTTGCAGTGGATTCTTCCTATAGCAAGGATATAAATTTTATTCCGTCTGAATTGGGATTTAAGGGAATTGCTGCCATTTATAATCCTTTAAGTAAAAAGATAAATATAATAGATAACAGAGACGAATTTAAAAGTAAAATTCCCAAAGAACTTTATACTTATTTTATAATAGCACCTGTTTCTGCTTCCGGAATTGCTTTCTTAGGTGATGAAGGGAAGATAGCAACTAACGGTAAGCAAAGAATCGCTTATATAAAAGAAAAAGGAGATATGCTTAAAGTTAAAGTACTATTTGCAAAAGGAGAATCTTCGGTAAAACTTTTGGGATATTCGAAAAATCAAGTTGTTTCTTCAAAGGGATCTGCAAAATTTGACTCAAAAACACATATTTTTTCTATAAACCTACCCTCAAATGGCAAAACTGAAGTAATTTTATCTATTGATCCAATAAAGTAATTTTCTATATATGAAAATCCTTATTGCCCCAAATAGTTTTAAAGAATGTGCTGATGCAACTCAGATTGCTGAATTATTTGTAGCATCATTATCAAAAAGAAAGGATTACCATCTTTTTCCAAAACCAATTTCTGATGGCGGAGATGGATTTGTAAAAGTTTCTGAGAAAAATTTTTCTTTAGCCAAGATCAAATATCAATTGCCAAATTATTCAGGCAAAAATAAAATAATTTGTGAAACAGGATATAATCAGAAAGAAAAGACATTATATATTGAATCTGCAAAGATAATCGGACTTAATCAAATCCCATTGAAGGATAGGCATCCTCTTTTATTAAATTCTGCAGCTATGGGAATTCTTATAAAAAAAATAATACGAGATATTGCAAAAGGTAAACTTCAAATTGAAAAGCTAATAATCGGCATTGGCGGTACCGGAATAAATGATTTGGGTATTGGAATGCTTTCTGAACTTGGTTTAAGACTTGTTGCCCGAAACGGAGAAATTCTAAAACCGCTGCCGGTGAATTTTAATGTTGTTACTAATATTATATGGAAGAAACCTACGCTTCCATTTAAGATCGAATTGATTGCCGATGTTAATAATCCGCTGCTAGGGTCTAAAGGATCTTCTTATATATTTGGCGGGCAAAAGGGATTAACACTTTCTGAAATGAAAATAGCAGATTCAGGGTTTTCAAATATTATAAAAATATCAGAAAGAGAAAAAATAATAAAAAAGGTTAAAAAAATTTCGGGTGCAGGCGGAGGTTTAGCGGCTGGTTTCCAATTATTTCTTAATGCCCGAATAATGCATTCCGATAAATTTATATTTAATAAGCTTAATATTAATCGGGGAACAAAATATAACGCAGTAATTACTGCCGAAGGAGCTTTTGACGAACAAAGCTTTATGAACAAGGGCACTGGCTCAATTATTAAAAAGTTCGGCGGATTAAAAACAAATGTATTCCTTGTTTGCGGTATAATAGATAAAAAGGTTTTAAAAAGACTTCCTAAAAATGTTTTTCCGATTGAACTATCCAGCTATTTTAAAACCCCAAAAGAATCAATAATAAAATATAAACAGGGGATTGAACTTGCCTGCCGGGAAATTGAAAAAATAATTGATATAAAAACAAAATAATTTATGTCCTTTTATTGCTAACGATAAAATTAAATGTCTATTTCTTTTCCTTTGGTTTCCGGGAATACCCATATCCATGCTCCGGTTAATATTGCAAATAATGCAGCCAATGAAATACCTCCGCTAAGCCCGTAAGTAACTGCAATCGAAGCAATAATAACCGGTGTGAAGAATTGTATGCCTCTTGCAAGATTAAATGCCGAACCCATTGCTGTATTGCGAATATCAGTCGGGAATAATTCCGCAAATAATGGTCCATATCCGCTAAACATACCGGTGCCGAATCCCACTAGAAACATAAATATTAAAATTAGTGATGGATATACAATTACCTCTTCCCATAAAAGCGTTATCATTATTAAGCCTATTGCCATTATTACTGAATAAACTGTATATGCAGGTCTCCTGCCAAATCTATCGGCAAAGAATCCAAACGTAAAATAGCCCAACAATCCGCCAGCTTGAGTAATCAGCATCCATTCTGCTGATTTTACAAGAGTAAAATTGCGCTGCTGATGCAAATATGCGGGAAGCCATGTATAAGTAAACCAATAGGCAGACATATCGAAAATTGCGAGTATGAGGCATTGAAGGAAAAGCTTTCTATATTCTTTTTTAAATAATATTAAAAAATTATTGATTCCGGATTTACTTTTAATAATGCTTGCCGGATTATTTAATAATAATTTTTTCCTTTGCAGCCAAACATCCGATTCGGGTAATTTTTTCCTAATGAATACTACTGTAAGAGCCGGTGCAATAGAAATAAAGAAGCATAATCTCCAACCAATATGTTGCTCCAATATGCCGCCGATAATTGAAGCAAGAATAATTCCAAAAGGAGCGCCGGTCTGCATAAATGCACCATATCTGCCGCGAACCTTTGCAGGAAAAGTTTCACCTATATAGGTCTGTCCGGTTGCCCATTCTCCTCCTACGCCAAGTCCGGTTATAATTCTGAATAATAAAAGAATCCAAATTGAGGAGGCAATGCCGCAAAGAAATGTTCCTATGCTGTATGTAATAATTGTCCATTGTAATACATTTCTTCTTCCAAAACGATCCGACAAGACTCCAAAAATTACTCCTCCGATTGCTGTAGCTGCCAAAGATGCACCTAAGACCCATGAGAGGTCAAAATTTGATAAGTGAAGTTCTTTGCTTATCGGAATAAGAAGAAACGAAAAAAGAATTAAATCATAAAAGTCAAAAACCCATCCAGCCCAGCTCATAAAAAGAATTTTGTAATGAAGAGATGTTGGTTTTTCGGATTCGTTCAGAAGTTTATTTTCCATTGAGACCCTCTTGTGATTTTTGAAAATTCGTGAATTAGAATCTTCATGTTCCCGAAACAATTAAAGTTCTGCTTTAAATAATAATTTTTTAAAAATTAACATTTATAGATCTAGTATTCTAGACGGTTTTAAAAAATAATTAAATTTTTCATCACAATCATAAAAATAGCACTTGACAAAGAAATAATTAATATTTATGTTAACGTTTAGTTAAACGTTTAACTTATTTATGACAAATTCAACAATAAAAGATGTAGCAAAAATGGCAAATGTTTCAATTGCGACAGTGTCGCTGGTTGTGCATGATCATGCTAGAATTTCGAAAGAAACGAAAGAAAAAGTATTAGCTGCAATTATAAAATTGAATTATCATCCTTCTCACTCTGCACGTGGTTTAGTAAAGAGGAAATCGGGAAATATAGGTTTTATATTAACGGACGATCACTTTCTAAGAACAGAACCTTTTTATACTCATATTTTTATCGGAACTGAATTCGAGGCTCATGAAAGTGAATTTTATGTATTGTTAACGACAATAAGTTCTGACTTTAATACTAATGATAAACTTCCTCGATTTATTCTGGAAAGAAATATCGACGGAGTAATAATTGCCGGTAAAGTTCCTTCACCATTTATTGAAAAATTAAGTAAATATTATTTTCCTATAATTTTTGTTGATTATTGGCCCTGTACAAAAAAATATTCAGGAGTATTAGTTGATAACGTCAATGGCGGAATGCTAGCAACTGATCATTTAATAAAAAATGGGCATAAGAATATTGCCTTTATTGGAGGAGATATTGACCATCCGAGTATTAGTGATCGGTTAAACGGTTTTAAGAAAGCATTTTTCGATAAAGGAATTTCAATTAATGAAAAATTAATTGACACTATTGAAGACTATCCCGGCAGAACAAATGGATATAGTGCTGCCCAAAGGTTATTTAATGATAATAATAACATTACAGCAATATTTGCGTGTAATGATGCTATGGCAATTGGGGCTATGCAGTTTATGAAAGATAAAGGAATAAAAATTCCGGACGATTGTTCTATAATTGGCTTTGATGATGTTGTTTCTGATAGTGCAATTGAACCTGCGCTTAGCACTGTAAGAGTACCAAAAATGGAAATGGGAACAGAAGCCATGAAATTAATGGCTCATTTGGTTAAAAATAATATTAAGGGTAATCAAAAAATTTTAATACCCGTTGAATTAGTAATTAGAGAATCTACTAAAAGGATTTAAATTAGAAAATTTTTTACTATAAGGATTTAATGAAGGCAGCTATTTTCAAAGGTCCTAATGAATTATTTGTTGACAATTTTGATCTACCAAAGCTTGAATCCAATCAAGTTTTGATTAAAGTAGATCTATGCGGAGTGTGCGGAACAGACTTTCATATTTTCTCAGGTGAAGCACCGTCTAAAGTTCCGGTCATTCCGGGGCATGAATATGTCGGTATTGTTGCAGATTTTGGCATTTCTGTTAAAGGAATATCTGTCGGAGATCATGTTGCAATTGATCCAAATATTTATTGCGGACAATGTTACTATTGCCGTCGCGGAGAAGTTAATTTCTGCTTGAATCTTAAAGCGCTTGGAGTAACTCTTAACGGCGGGTTTGCCGAATATTCTATTGTACCTTCATCTCAAGTATACATTATACCTAATAACTTACCATTTAGAACCGCTGCATTTGCAGAACCCCTTTCTTGTTGCATCCATGGTGCTGACCAAGCCGAAATAAAAATAGGTGAATCAGTTGTTATAATAGGCGGGGGCACTATTGGTCTTATGATGATGCAGTTAGCTATAATTTCAGGAGCGGGTAAAGTAATCTTAATCGAACCAGTTATTTCAAAACGTGAAACTGCTAAAATTCTTGGCGCTGATTTTACTTTCGATTCAAATTCTAATGAGTTGTACTCTCAAATCGCCGAGGTTACATCCGGCGGTCCCGATGTCATTATTGAATGTGTCGGTAAAAGCGAAGCTGTAAATTTAGCATTAAATTTATCAAAGAAAGGAGGGCGTTTAATAGTATTCGGATTGTCCGGTAAAAAGGAAAGTATATCGATTAATTTACAGAATTTTTTCCATAAAGAGTTGTCAATTAAAGGTTCATTGTTGAATCCTTATACTTTTGCTCGATCTATTGAAATACTTGCCGGTAATAAAATAAATATCGAACCATTCAATCCTTTACAATTTAAATTAGATAACTTAAGTGATGTTCTTAAAGGAACAAGAGATTTTTCTGTAATAAAGTATCAAGTATCACCAAACTAAACATAAGGAGCTAGCTTATGAAAAATATAA
>JAJYOQ010000106.1 GCA_021796135.1 Bacteroidota bacterium | reverse complement strand
ATATCATCACAACAGGTGCGCAAACCGGTCCGGTTTTCTTAACCTATAGAAATGTTTCTTTGATTGATTCAATTGTTGAAGAAACTATTCAGGCTGCGTTACCAATATACAATTTTACATCTCCCGACGGCATCGAGCATTCAATCTGGATTTTACCGCAAGAAAAAAATCAAATTATAATTGATGAAATTGCCAAGGTTAAAAATTTATATATAGCAGACGGTCACCATCGTGCCGCTAGTGCGAGTCGTGCTAGAAAGGTGAAACAAGATTCCAATCCAGCGCATAATGGAAGCGAAGCATATAATTATTTTATAGCTGTACTCTTTCCCGCAGATCAATTAAAAATTCTGCCGTACAACCGAATTGTACTTGATTTAAACGGCAAATCGAAAGATGAAATCCTTAATGAAATCAGTGATAAATTTTCCATAGATAAAAATTCAACGAAAGAGCCGGTGGAAAGGAAAACTTTTGGAATGTATCTAGACGGCGAGTGGTATTTACTGAAAGCAAACGATTCAATAATTGCAAGCGGAAGTTTATCAAAGTCGGTTGCAGAAAATTTAGATGTCAGTATCCTTCAAGACTTTTTATTAAATCCGGTTTTGGGAATTGACGACCCAAGAACAAATAAGAGAATAGATTTTGTTGGGGGTATCAGAGGTACAAAAGAATTAGAAAAACTTGTTAACAGCGGAAAAGCTGCCGTAGCTTTTTCATTATTTCCGGTATCAGTTAGTGATTTAATGAAGATTTCGGATGCAGGTGAAATTATGCCTCCAAAATCAACCTGGTTTGAACCTAAATTAAGAGACGGATTGTTGGTACACTTAATTTAGAAATAATTTTAGCAAAAATGTATTAATTAATTTTAAAAAGGAACATTATATATGCAAAAAAGAATCTATAATTTCAGTGCAGGTCCTGCTATACTGCCGGAAGAAGTATTATTAGAAGCGCAGGAAAACTTATTCGCGCTTCCTGGCGTTGGAATGTCAATACTCGAAATTAGTCACCGTTCAAAAACATTTGATAAGATAATTGAAGAAGCAAAAGCAGACTTAAAATCTCTTCTTGATATTAGCGACAATTATGAGATATTGTTTCTCCAAGGCGGAGCAAGTCTCCAATTTTCAATGGTCCCGCTTAATTTGATGCCGCCGAACAACAAGGCGGATTATATTTTAACTGGCAGCTGGTCTAAGAAAGCTTTGAAAGAAGCAAAACGTGTTGGAGTAGTAAATATTTCGGCATCAACCGAAGAGACGAAATTTAATCGGATTCCTACTCAATCAGAATTGAAACTAGATCCGGATGCGTCTTATGTTCATTTTACCTCAAACAATACAATTTACGGAACAGAATGGCAAACAGAGCCGGTAACAGGAAACGTTCCTCTCGTTTGCGATGCATCTTCAGACATGCTTCATAAAAAAATAAATGTGAACAAATATGGACTTATATATGCAGGAGCACAAAAGAATATGGGGCCTTCCGGAGTTACTTTAGTAATTATCAGAAAAGATTTGTTAGAGAGAAGCGCTGATTCCCTGCATACAATGTTGAATTATAAGATTCATGCGGAGAACAATTCGATGTATAATACTCCGTCTACCTTCGGAATATATATTATTGGTTTAGTTGCAAAGTGGTTAAAGAAAAACGGCGGACTTGATGCAATGTATAAGATAAACAAAGAAAAAGCTGAAATTCTTTACAACTGCATAGACAGCAGCAACGGTTTCTATAAAGGTCATGCACAAAAAGAAAGCCGATCATTAATGAATGTTACTTTTAATCTTGCCACAGAAGAATTAGAAAAGAAGTTAATTTCCGAAGCTACGGCAGCCGGATTTGACGGATTGAAAGGGCATCGTTCAGTCGGAGGTTTACGCGCTTCTATTTATAATGCTTTCCCTAAAAAAGGACTTGAAGAACTAGTTGTTTTTATGAAAGAATTTCAAGCAAAGAACAGTTAACTTTTATTTTAAAGACCGGGCGAATATTATATTTGCCCGGTTTTGATAAAACAAGCAAAATGATATTTTAAATATTCATTTTTTATTACCCCTCAATATTCTTCAGCATGAGAGAATTTGCATGATAATAAAGTTATGCTATCTCCAAATTCAGTTCAATTTTACTTAATTAAAACCCAATGTGATAAAATATCATAAATTTTATATTTTTTTCACTAATTTTGATTTTTACTTTAAAAATTTATATTAAATAACTTTCTAAAAGAATAATAATGAATATTAAAATTATACCTACATCCGAATACAAAAAACTATCAATAGAAGAAACTTTTAAACTCTTAAACGCAAATGAAACCGGATTAAATCAAAATGAAGTAAGCAAAAGACTTACTTACTTCGGTCGAAATGCAATTGAAGAAAAAAAGAAGAATTCTTTTTTACAATTTATACGGAGATTTTGGGGTCCAATGCCATGGTTACTTGAACTTGCAATGGCTCTTTCAATTTTCCTTGGACATGAAATAGAAGCTATAATAATATTTGTATTACTTACTATCAATGCTGTTATAGGATTTATGCATTCACTAGGCTCACAGAAAGCAGTTGAGCTTTTAAAGCAGAGACTTGCAATCAGGGCAAAAGCTTTACGAGATGGAGAATGGAAGCTAGTCGAGTCAAGTGAAATTGTTCCCGGCGACATCATTGTCGTTAAACTCGGAGATATAATTCCAGCAGATGCGAAAATAATAAGCGGCGAACTTTCAATTGATGAATCTGCAATTACAGGTGAATCTCTTCCGGTTGAAAGTAAAAGCCTAGATATAATTTATTCGGGATCCGTAGTAAAACAAAATGAAGCTCGATGTATAGTTATCAATACAGGTTCAAGTACTTACTTTGGCAGAACAGCAGAGCTCGTAAAAATTGCAAAGCCGAAATCTCATCAAGAAGAAATTATGATGAAAATAGTAAAATACATGATGTATTTGGGCATTGCCGCATCTATTATTGTTGCCGTGTATGCTTTTTTTATTCATGAAAATATTATTCTAATACTTACTTTTGCTGTAATATTCCTTATGGGAGCAGTACCTGTGGCTCTTCCGGCAGTGCTGACAATTGTTCAGGCAGCAACAGGAATGAAGCTTGCCGATGAAGGAATATTAGTTACAAGGTTAGATTCAATTGAAGATGCTGCTTCAATAAGTATACTTTGTTTAGATAAGACCGGAACAATCACCGAGAATAAACTAACTGTTATTGACAGCATTGCTTTTCCGGGGTTTACAAAAAACGATGTGACTGCTATTGCCAGTTTAGCTTCTCGTGCAGAAGGTATGGATTTAATTGATACAGCAATTATTGACTATGCAAAGAATACCGGAGCTAATCACAGTTCTGAAAGGCAAGTTAGCTATACGCCTTTTAATCCAGCAATTAGAAGAACTGAAGCAATAATTGAATCAGGCGAATTCCAATATAAGGTAGTCAAGGGTGCTTCTCAAGTTATTATGCCAATGTGCAAGGGAATTAAAGATTCTGTGCTTGAAATGGCAAATAATTCTATAGAAGAGCTATCTCAAAAAGGATACCGGACAATTGCTGTTGCAAAATCAGAAAACGGTGATTTTGAAAATTTGAAGTTAGTAGGACTTCTACCTTTAGCTGACCCTCCGCGAAGTGATTCCAAATCAATGATTGAAGAGGCAAAAAAACTTGGCGTAAAAGCGATAATGCTTACCGGAGATAATATCTCAATAGCTAAAGAAATTGCTCAGCAAGTTGGTTTAGACGGTAAAATAATCAGATTTAAAGACATTGAAGGATTAAAAAGCGAAGAACAAATAAAAGTTGTAAATGAGATAAGTGGAATTGCAGAAATTTATCCTGAGGATAAATACAAAATTGTGAAGCTTCTACAATCGGAAGGATTTTTGGTGGGGATGACAGGAGACGGCGTAAATGATGCGCCAGCATTAAAGCAGGCTGAAATGGGTATTGCGGTAAGTAATGCGACAGATGTTGCTAAAGCATCTGCAAGTGTTGTTCTTACGGAACCAGGTGTCAGTGTAATTATTGAAGCAATAAAAAGAAGCCGGGAAACATATCAGCGAATGCTAACGTGGGTTATCAATAAAGTAACAAAAGTAATCCAAGTAGTAGGCATACTTACAATCGGTTTTTTCATGACTCAGCATATGGCTCTCTCAATGCTAGGAATGTCACTCTTAGTTTTCGCAAATGATTTTGTTACGATGTCGCTGGCTACAGATAATGTCAAACATACGATTGATCCAAATAAATGGAATGTCATGAACATTACCTTTGCCTCATTAATTATTGGTGCTTTGCTGGTTGGTCAGGGCATTATTGCAATTATAATAGGTCAGAAATATTTTCATATGAATCTAAAAGAACTTCAAACTTTTATGATGCTCACACTAGTATTTACAAGTCAGTTTAGAGTACTTATTGTCAGAGAAAGAAATTATTTTTGGTCATCCTTACCTGGGAAAGCCTTAATGGCATCTACATCAATTAGTATTATACTATTCTGTCTTTTAGGTGTATATGGAATATTTATACTGCCGCTTACATTTGTCCAAGTAATGACTGCCCTATTATTTTCAGCTGTATTTACATTTGCAATTGATATACCGAAATATTATTCCTTTAAATTATTTGGATTATAATTTTTGATTTGTTGAATTATTATATTAGAGGTAAAAATGAAATATTATGCTTTAATATTATTTGCATTATCGATTATTTTTTCTGCTTGTTCTAAAAAAGAAAATGCTAAACTTGAGGCATTTAGTCCCGAAGCTTTTGCATATAATATGGGAGACAGCTCAGAGGTAGATGCAACTACCCGGGTAAAAGGATTTGTGCAGCAACAAGAAAACGGTTTATACAAAGCTGAATTATCATTTGAAGTTGATATTGTTACACCTTCAAAAGATACCGTGAAATCACTTGTTAGCAGAGTTGTAGATAGATCTAAAAAAGAGAAGATGTCCGATACTTCATTGGAAGCACAATTTGATTTAGGTTCAAATTATAAAGACGGAAAATATATTTTAATTTATAGAATTAAAGATATGAAGTCAGGCGAATCAACAACATCCACAGCAAGTTTTGATTTAGGAAATTAATTATTAAAATATTCATCTGGGATTATTTTTCTACCCATATAGCCGGCTTCCATATCGTGATAGAATTTAATCCCTGTCTCGTCACTTCGCCAACAAAGGAATACCTCTTTGTTATTTATTATTGCCGGGAAATCTACTAAACCATATATAAAATTATATTCCTTATAATAACATCCTATTTCTTCCAATTCTTTCACAAAACCTTTTATATTCTCAATCAATCGAATTACTTTCGGATTGTCTTCATATTTTTCAGTAATTGTTTCCGCAATTTCTTTTATCTCGTTAGATGTATCAATAATATCTTTGACAATTTTCTTTACTAGCGGCAAAGTTTTTTCTGCCTCATAGGGAGTAAAATATTTTGTAACTACAGACGTCATTATGTATTCTTTCTAAAATCAACCTAAACATACAATAAAATATGTATAAATTGTACTTATAAAATAGGGTAATAATTTTACGAACCTTTTTGGGTTAAAAAGCTTCAAATGTAGTAAAGAACGCACTAATAATTGTTAATTTTGCTTAATTTAGTAAATCTATTATAAAATTATCGGAAAAATGAATGGCATATCAATTTTTTATTGAAAGAAGACCCCACAACGGAATGACTTATAAAGAGTATACCGAAAGTATTGTTAATGAAATTAAGAATACAAACTCAGATAATTTAAGCGATGAACAAAAAGAAATATACGATTATAAGAAGTTAAATCTGCAAAGAAGCGGAAGAGTTGATAAGACATACACTGTCTCTGAAGAATTAAGAAATTCAATTAAAAATATTAAGGATAAACAGCTCTGGGTGGTGATTACCGAGGGTTGGTGTGGTGATTCTGCACAGAACCTTCCTCACATAGTCAAATTTGCCGAATTAAATTCAAATATTGATTTACGGATATTGCTTCGCGATTCAAATCCTGATATTATGGATTTATATTTGACTAACGGTACAAAGAGCATTCCAAAAATTGTAGCATTTGATAATATTGGAAATGAATTATTTCAATGGGGTCCGCGTCCAAAGGAAGCCAAGGAATTAATTAGTACATTAAAAAAAGAAGGTATAGTAAAACCCGAACTTTATGAAAAACTTCATCTTTGGTACGGAAGAAATAGAGGTAAAGCAATTGAAACCGAGTTTTTGGAAATATTTACTAATTTATTAAAAAGAAACTTATGAAAATTGAAACTATTGCAGTTCACTCAGGCAGAAAACCTGATCCGGCAACCGGGGCACTAACACCACCAATTTATTTATCAACTACTTTTGAGCGCGATACAGACGGGGAATATAGTAAAGGATATATTTATTCAAGAAACGGAAATCCTAATCGCGAGTCCCTTGAAATATGCTTAGCTCAACTTGAAAAAGGAAAATCAGCCGCGGCTTTTTCATCGGGTTCTGCAGCTGCAATGAGCATTTTTCAATCTTTATCACCAGGGGATCATATTATTGCCTCTGACGACCTTTATCATGGAACAAGAAATTTAATCCGGATTTTTGAAAAATGGAATATTGCTTCTTCATTTATTGATATAACAAAAATTAGTAATGTTGAAAGTGCATTGCGAAAAAATACAAAATTAATCTGGGTTGAAACGCCAACCAATCCACTTTTAAAAATTATAGACATAAATAAGATTTCGAATTTAGTAAAGAAAAAAAATATTACTGTAGTCTGTGATAATACATGGGCAACACCGATTCTTCAATCGCCGCTAGAACTTGGCGCTGATTTGGTGCTACATGCAACAACAAAATATATAGGAGGTCACAGCGACGTTCTGGGAGGGGCAATAATATCAAAAAGGGAAGATGAATTCTTCCAAAAGATACGGGACATACAAAAAGCAGGCGGTGCAGTTCCTTCTCCATTTGAATGCTGGCTTGTTTTAAGAGGAATACAAACCCTACCTATTCGTATTAAGACCCAGTCGGAAAGTGCATTACAAGTTGCTAAGTTTTTGAAATCGCATAAAAAAGTTGAGCAAGTTTATTATCCTGGATTACTATCTCATCCGGGTCATAAGGTTGCATCTGCACAAATGAAATTATTCGGAGGAATGATCTCGTTTCAAGTAAAAGGGAAGATGAAAGATGCAATGCGAATAGCAGCAAAAGTAAAAGTTTTTATACGGGCAACTAGTTTAGGCGGACCCGAAAGTCTTATAGAACATCGTGCTTCTGTTGAAGGTCCGGAAACAAAGACACCAAAAAACCTTCTGCGAATGTCTATTGGTTTAGAGCACCCCGAGGATTTAATTGAAGATTTATCGATTGCATTAAAATGATAGATAAGAAACATTGGTATGACGGATTATTTTATGATAAGATTATTGCTCCTAATCAAGATAAAATGTTTTCTATCATAAAAAGTCTTATAGAAACTGGCAGCAGCGTAATTGATGTTGGATGCGGTACAGGGAGACTTTGTTTCCAATTGTCAGACAAATGCACGAATGTTACTGGCGTTGACTTATCTTCAAAAAATATATTTATAGCCAACAAAACATTATCTGAAAAAAGACTTACTAATATAGATTTTATCCACACTGATGCTTCCGATATGACCAAACGTATAAACAGAAAGTATGACTATTCTATTATTACGTATGCTATTCATGAGATGCCCCCTGATGAAAGGAATGCTGTAATGTGTGAATTAAAAGCATTATCTAATAAAATAATTATCGGCGAATATTCAATTCAAAAAAAATCTAAATTCTGGAATATCATCAATGAGGCAGTAGAATTCTCCGCCGGTAAAGACCATTATAAAAATTATAAGTTATTTCTTCAAAGCGGCGGAGTATATGGTCTTGTTCAACAAAACGGATTAAGGATAATCTCTGAAGTAATAAATGAACCCATTACTTCGCATATCGTTTTAGCATCTGTATAGATTACTTTTTCTTTTCTTCAACTATTCTATAAGTATGTAATATTTCCACTGACTTTTGAAGCATAGCTGTAACGCTGCAGTATTTAGTCTGAGAAAGATCAATTGCTCGTTCAATATCTTTGACATTCAAATTTTTACCATAGAAAACATATTCGAGATCAATCTTTGTAAATACTTGCGGATGCTCATCTGAGACATCGGCTTTTATATTAATCTCAAAGTCATCAAGCGGAGTTCTTTTCTTTTCCAGAATAGAGATTACGTCACTACCCGTGCATCCAGCTAAAGCAAGTAGGATGAGTTCTTTTGGTCTGATACCGGCATTACTTCCGCCGAAATTCTCGGGACCGTCCATTGTTATCCAATGGTTAGAATCGGTTTTGCCCGCAAATGTAATCCCTTTTATTTGTTTTATATAAGCTGTTTTAGTTGACATTAGATTTTCCTTGAAGTTTAATGATTTTTAATGAGAGCATCCTATCTCTTCTTTTTGAAGAAGCGTTCCTTTTATAAATTTCTCAACTGCAGTATCGGCAAATTCTTCATCTGTCAATACAGGCAATATATTATTAAGTTTCAAATCTTCAATAATGCGCCATCCGCCGCTCTGAAAAATGATATGGCTGCAATCTTTTAGACCTTCAATTAACTCTGAATGACTGTGAATACCCTCACCGTGTATATGCCCATGATGTGCCTCTTCATGATGATGATCAGGCTGAACATGATGAGTGAAAGTATTGATTCTCGTTTCCTTACTTATAACTTGTGAGTTTTCAACTTCATAAATTAAGAATGATTTGGCGCGACCAAGATGTCCGCTAACTTTTATTTGATTATTTGAAGCTACTGCAATTTTCATTTTCTTCCTTTCAATTAGTTTAATCCAAAATTAATATTTTTTTATAATATGATGCAGCAAAATGTTAAAGGGTTTATTTATAGGAAAGTTTTAAAATAGCACAATTCAAGGATAATTATAGGAAATGGAGGCAATGGATCATAATTTAAAAAATAAATGCCAAAAATCGCAATTTATCTTACTGAATGTCCATTTTGAAATCGTTGATGTTATAACCTTGCTGACTTAGAATTTTATAGATTTCATCTAAATCATTTTTTGCTAATATAGGGGTACGACTTAATATCCACCCATACTTCCTTGAAGGAGTACCTACAACTGCATATCTATAATCTTTATCAAGACCTATAATCCAATAGTCGCCCCAAAATAAGGATATTCCGAAAATTCTTACAAAGCTCACTTCCAGCTTTGAGTTTGATTTCTTATCAGTAACCTTAGCAATACCGTTTGCTTCATCTACACTTCCATCTGCTTCAATACATTTGTTAATGACATCAATGTTTCCGTCACTTCTTAAGATATAAGTTGCTGTAGTATTTCTTGCGCATTTTTTTTGAAAGCTATTCGGAATTTTTGCTATTTCGTACCAAGTACCGATGTATTTATTTAGGTCAACCGAATTGACAGTTACTAATTCTGTGTTTTTATTTGATGTTTGAGCATTCATTTTGAAAGATATTATAATAAATATTATCAAAAGTAAGTTAATTTTTTTTGAATACAATATTTCTTCTATAGATACTTTGTTAAATTAAAACCACATATTTATCAAAATTTAAACGCCATGCAGTTTTTTTACATGGCGTTTATTAATAATATTATCTAAATTTTAACATATTTTGAAGCAAGAGTTCCGCAGATAGGACAGTTCTCTGTCGGCTTGCCTAATTCTATATTTCCACAAACCGGGCAAAGATAAAAATCAACACCGGTTAAATCTTTTCCTTGCTGGACGGCTTCTAAAGCCATTTTATACAATTTAGCATGAACCTCCTCTGCTTTAACTGCATAACCGAACATCCTCTTTGCCTTATGATTTTCAGAAATGGCATCTGCGAGCATTGGCGGATACATTTCGGTATATTCATATGTTTCGCCGCCGATAGCAGCTTTTAAGTTTTCTAAAGTTGAACCAATTCCGTCGGAAGCATTGAGATGTCCTTCGGCGTGAATTCTTTCAGCTTCTGCTGCAGTTTTAAATAGTAAGGCAATATTAGTATATCCCTCCTGTTCAGCTTTTTTGGCAAAGGCACGATATTTTTGATTAGCCTGGCTTTCACCGGCAAATGCTTCTTTAAGATTATTTCCTGTTTTTGACATGATGTCCTCCGTTTATATTGATAAATGATTATAGTGTTTTAACTATACTATCCAAAATTATAACCATTTATAGAATAAAAAAAGCGGAAAACTCTTGACAGAGATTTCCGCATATATTTAATTTACCATAAATGTTTAAGCATTTGCTGTAAGCAGCTCTTCCTGAATTGCCTGTTTTAAGGATTCTTTAGGTAATGCGCCTACTGCCATTTTGGGTTGTCCTTCTTTCGGTACAAACAAAAGCGATGGGATACTTCTTATCCCAAATGCCGAACCGAGTTCTTGTTCAACATCAGTATTAATTTTGTAAAAATTTACCTTACCTGCATATTCGGCAGATAGTTCTTCCATAACCGGTGCAACCATTCGACAGGGTCCACACCAAGGTGCCCAAAAATCAATTACACACGGAAGTTCACCTTCAAACTTCCATTCTTTATTTGTTTCGAAATTAAAAACTTTTTTCAAAAAAGTCTCTTTTGTTAAATCTTCCGGCATATTTACTCCTATGTCTTTTATATTAATTAATTATATTTAAAATCATTATTATTTAATTGGATTTGAGAAAGAAAATTAAACGCTTTCCAAAGCGGAAATAAGTTTTGATTTAACTTCCTCGGCAATTTCATTCATTTCTTTCGAATTCACAAATTGAGTCATAATCAAAAGGTATGAAACTTTCAGGATTGA
>JAJYOQ010000105.1 GCA_021796135.1 Bacteroidota bacterium | reverse complement strand
GCGAAGTCTAGACAGCTTCAGAAATAATTCAAAAATAAGTACATGGATATACAGAATTACTGTAAACTCCGCCCTGCTTTTTAATAAAAGATTTAAAACAAAATCGGGAAGATTTCAAAACCTTGATCATCAGGAACTGGACGAAATGCACGGAAGCAGCCCATTTGAAAAAAATATGGATGAGGATTTGAAGAATCTGCAGGATGCAATCGCAAAATTAAACAAACAGGACAGAATTATTATAGGTCTGTTTCTCGAAGATACAAGTTATGAAGAGATTTCAGAGATAGTTGGCATAAGTCCGAATTATGTTGGTGTAAAAATTAATAGAATAAAAACCGCCCTGGCTAAAACTATGGGAGGAATAGTATGAAAGAATTAGAAGTATTAAAAAATAACTGGCAGAAACAAAAACCGGCTGCCGTCGATAAATTTAATTATGAAAAGATAACCTCAGGTTCTTTATCAAAACTTAAGAAATTTGAGAAAAGAATTCTTAAAATTAATATTATTAAGACAACCGGAATAAGCATTGCGGTAGCACTTCTTATATGGACATTAATATTTGAACTGCCGGTTTCGGTATTTAGAATAACCGCAGTTACCTTACTTGTAATGGCAATATCTGCGTTCTGGCTGAAATATTTAAAGCTGCAATTGAAAACTGCTAAGCTTAACGTAAAAGAAAATAGTTTGGACTTTATTGATGATGTCCTAAAGAACTTTTCGGAACAGAGAGAATTTTTTAGAAAAGACTTTAAAGTATTCGGTGCAATCTTAATAACGGGCATAAATATTATCTACCTGGATTTACTTACCGGAATGCCGGTTCTTGAAAGAATAGGTTTCCATATTTTTATGAGTGCAGCTTTACTTGTAGTGATTTTCTTCGGAGTCAAATTCAGGATGAGAAGATTTAAAAAAGAGAATGAACCAATTGAAAATGATTTACTAAAAATAAAGGAAGATTTAAAGGAGTTATTATGAAAGTTAAAAATAGAAAAGCAGCAATATTTACAATTACAGCTTCATTATCAGCTATAATACTAAATGTAATTATACCGGCAAGACATATTCACTCAGTCCAGGATTTTGTAAAAGGAATGCTTACAGGCATGGGTGCTGTAACAATTATAATCTGGGTCGGCTATCTAATTTCTTACATTTCTAAAGTATACGGATTTAAAGATATTTCGGTTTATTCGGGAAAAGACAAAAATATTATACTTGCCCTAGCCATGACATTATTATTAATTATATCAGTTATTTCGATTTATTTATCAAATAGTATTTTAATATCAACCGGCTGTTTTGTTACAATAGCCGTTTCTTATGTCTTGAATATATTTTATTTAAAGAGGAACGGGGGAAAGTGGTTTTGTAGCCAAATATCGACCATATTAGATAGAAACATAATTAGCAAAGGGAGCTAAAACAGATAATATTAAAGCTAACTCCGAAAGGTATAGCTGTGACTAATTTTAAAATTTGGGAAAGTAAATAAGAAATAATTAAGTTTGAAACAAGGGTTTAAAAAAACAATTATTATTTTATATAAGATAAGATTATAACTATTTGCAAGAAATTATTTTTTTGCAATGGCTTTGGAATATCCTGTTATTTGATTTACGAATTTATTTGGAAAAAGAATGCAAACGAGATTTAATTATTTATTGAAATATATTTCCCTAATCATGATCCTGGCTGCTCAGTTTAGCCGATTAAACGCAATGGATAATATGCCTCTATTCTTAAAATCGAAAATAGATTCTTCGGGCAGTCATCTTAATTTACAATTTAATTTCTTAAAGGATTCTGTTATTGCCCGTCAAAAATTTGTCACAGATTCTCTAATTGTAGATGTCCATAATTATTCAAATACTTCAATAGATTCTTTTAAAAACTTCTCCGATTCAATTCTTACGGCTGTAAAAGACACCATCGATTTACAAAGAACCGACTCTTTAAAAATGACAAGTAAAAATTTTGAAAATAATCTTTCCTCTTATGGGAATGATCAGGCATCTATAATTTCATCATCAATGAAGGATTTTAAGACTCACATAGAAAATCTGAGTATTAAGGCATTTGATAATATAGATGATGCATCAGATTCTCTCGATTCGATTCAAAGCGATTTGATAGATTCACTTTCGTCCGTTATTGATGATTTTAAGGACTCTATGCAAGATTCTTTAAGCACTCTGACAGACTCCCTTTCAAGCCTAGCTGACACTTTTACTGATGAACAGTCTGACTCTAATGAAGCTGTGGCGGACTCTATTCAAAATACTCAAGATTCATCGGCATATTTTACTGCTGCAGTTGGTTATGTCGGACATGAAACATTTAAGGGCTATGATAACGGACTAAAACAAGCGGGTTATTCTCCTTCAGTTGCGTATAATAATCCATTGGGATTTTCAGCAGCTATTTCTGCTACCAAATTGACCGAAAGCAGCAATTGGGATGAATTTGACGCCTCCTTCGAATATGATTATGACTTCACTGATTACTTTGGTATTTCTCTTTCTTATTCTCATTCATTTTATGGCACTTCAAATACGAAAGTGAATGTCGGTTTGAACAATGATATTGGAGTAGGGTTGAATATTACTACTCCTGTTTTGGTAATTAATCCTACTTTTGACTATGCCTTTGGAAATAAGTCAGATATATTTATTGGGTTCAATTTTTCGCAGGAAATTGATCTTGCTAGTAATGATGACGGATCAAATCAGCTTTCAATTACTCCGGCTGCTTCCGCAAGTTTAGGAACGGTCAACTTTCTTAATAGCACCTTGAGGAAAAGAAAGGTGAAAGGGAAAATAATTTCCAAAAATGTCAAAACTGTCGATAGTTCTTTTGGAATTATGGAATATGAACTAGACTTACCAATTAATTATCAAATCGGAAATTTTTTAATCGCTCCTGAGTATAGCTATATTTTCCCGGTTCGACAGCCGGTCGGCGAAAGTTCAAATTCGTTTGGGTACTTTTCACTTAACCTAAGTCTAAATATTTACTAACTGATTTGCTGTCGCAATATTAATCAATTTTAAATTATTTAAAGTGTCTATTTTTATCCTGCATTCCTTGGGTCAAAATCCACCATCCATTCGATACCGAATTTATCTCTAAACATTGCAAAATATGAGCCCCAAGGACTGTCTCCGATAGGTACTTCAATATTCCCGCCTGCTGAGAGCCCGCTAAAAAGTTTGTCCGCTTCTTTTCGGCTTTCGGCACTAACGTATATCTTAGACCTGTTTTCATTCTCGTTTACTTTCCCCATTATTTCCGGAACATCATTCCCCATTAACATGTTTTTGCCGATTGGCAAAGCTATATGCATTATCTTATTTGCTTCTTTCTCGGATACCGGATTTCCGGGGACTGGTAAATCTTTGAAGCGTACAATCATAGCGAACTCTCCGCCAAAGACTGATTTATAAAAATTGAATGCTGTTTCGGCATTTCCATTGAAATTAATGTGCGGATTGATATGTGCCATAATTTTATTTTACCTCCGGTGATATTAAATTTTATATTATTCCCAAACTCATAAACAAATTAATAAATTAATATTTTTGTTATCCGATATTTTTAATTCACAAGTCAGGATATACATTATTTTAAAATCGAAATTTTATTTTAATTTATTTGTGTCTGACTTAACATTGTGAGTTATTATAATCAAAAATATTAGTATTTATATTATTTATATCGTAATATTTTCCTGATATTTTTAATAAATATAAGTTCAGCCGAAAATTTTCTATAATCTCAAATAATCATAAAGAATCTGCTGTTTTGCAAATAAGGCATTGCGATAATCACTATGCAATGTGAAGATATTATCCTAAAATTAAGGTAAACAATGATTGGTAAAACAATTTTACATTATAAAATACTCGAAAAGTTAGGCGAAGGCGGAATGGGTGTCGTTTATAAGGCAGAAGACGCAAAATTAAAACGTGAAGTTGCAATAAAATTTTTACCCCATAATATTTCTGCAAATAAGGAAGAACACCAAAGATTTCAAATTGAAGCCCAAGCTGCAGCAGCTCTTAATCATCCGAACATTGCTACTATTTATGCCATTGAAGAATCAAAAGATGAAATTTTCATTGTGATGGAGTATATAGAAGGGCAAGAATTAAGAGAAAAAATAGGTAAAGAAAAATTTAGCCTTGATCAATCATTAGATATAATAGAACAAATAGCAAAAGGATTACAAGCCGCTCATCAAAAAAGAATAATCCACCGCGATATAAAAAGCAGCAATATAATGATTACTCGAACCGGAACTGTTAAAGTGATGGATTTCGGTTTAGCAAAATTAGGTGGAGTTAGCCAGATTACAAAGTTTGGAACAACATTGGGAACTACTGCCTATATGTCTCCCGAACAAGCTAAGGGTGAGCATGTTGATCATCGCACTGATATTTGGTCATTAGGGGTAATTATCTATGAAATGCTTACCGGAAGCATGCCTTTCAAAGGGGATTTTGAACAGGCAGTTATTTATTCTATCCTGAATGAAGAACCGGTTTCAATGACGTCCATTAAGGATGGTATCCCGATCAAACTGGAACAATTGGTGAGACAAGCTTTGATCAAGGATCCCGGCTCAAGGTATCAAAGTATTGATGAATTGATAATAGACCTTAATTTGGTTAAAGCAAATAAGGAATCATCTGTTGAATCCGATAAAACAATTGCTATTCTTCCTTTCGATAATATCAGCCCTGAAAAAGAAACAGATTATTTTGCTGATGGTTTAGCCGAAGAATTAATGATAAACTTATCAAAGATTAAAGAAGTTAAAGTTATTGCTAGAGCAAACACAATACAGTATAAAGAATCAAAAAAAGATTTGAAAATAATAGGAAGAGAATTGGGAGTACAATATCTAATGGTGGGTAGCGTTAGAAAATTTAAAGATGACCTTAGAATATCGGTGCAATTAATTGAAGCTGTTAAAAGTATTCAAATATGGGGAGAAACTTATAAGGGAAAGCTAGCCGATATTTTTGATATCCAGGAAAAAGTTTCAAAAGAAATCGTTGAAGCACTAATGCTCAAACTTTCACCTATTGAAAAAGTGGAGTTAACAAAAAGACCTACATTGAATGCTGAGGCTTATGACTATTATCTGCGTGCAAGAAATTTTTTAACGAGCAGAACTAAAAACAATATAGACTTTGCGGTTTTGCTTTTTCAGAAAGCAGTTGAGCTTGACTCAAGGTTTGCAGCGGCTTATGCTGGACTTGGTGAAGCTTATGCAATAATATATCGTGATTTTGATCGAAAAGAATCCTGGCTTGATAAGGCGTTGGATGTTAGTCTTAAAGCTCTTATGTACGATGCATCATTATCTGAAGCTTATGCTTCGCTGAGCTTAGCTTACTTCGGGAAAAATGAACTGGATAAATCGCTGACATCAAGTAAAAAGGCAATTGAATTTGATACTAATAATATTAATGCTTATTGGATTCTTTCCCGAATATACCAATCTACCGGTAAAGATCGTGATGCAATGGAGATTTTAGATAAAATAATATCAATAAACCCAAACTTTTTCCAGGCTTATGACGATCTTGAACTATGCTGCTTAAGACTTGGAGATAAAGCAAAATATCTTAAAACCCTCGAAACCATAACTATCGTCCAACCAAAATATTTGGCTCAACATCCCGAAGATACTTATAGACGAATGGCTTATGCCGTAACATTAGCTAAGTTAAAAAGATTCGATGAAGCAAGGCAAGAAGGGGAGAAAGCCCTGGATTTAAGCCCAAATGACGCTATTATGATGTACTATGGTGCAAATCTATATGCATACCTTAATGAAAATGATAAATCTATAAAACTTCTTAAAGATGCAATTGATAACGGTTATGAAAATTTTGAATGGATCAAACGTGATCCGGACTTCGATAATATTCGAAATGAATCGGCTTACATTGAATTAATGAAGGATAAATAATAAATAGGTTAAAGTTCAGCTAAAAGAATATTGCCGGACAGATGAGAACAAACTAGGTTTGGACGATGTTACTGCTGCAAGAATAATAGAATCTGCCTTACTGTTTTTTCAGTGGCAAGTTATTAGTAAGAAGAAACGCTATTCCAATTCGTGCCGGCAGGGACATTCTCAAAACTTCTGAAGATGACTTATTCTCCATGGAAAGTATCTTTTGAACCATTTCGGTCTTTGCAATTGAAAGATTTGTAATGCTCATATTAGGTATATTTGCCTCCGCATTGTCAGTCCCTCCTAATAATCGCAATAATTCATCACAAGCGGTACCGTCACTTTCTTCAATATTACATCTAAATTTATATATAAATACCTGAAAATTCTGCTACGTTTAACTTCTCTTGAGAAATATATAACTATTGTTATATATTAACTTTTATTATATATTTACTTTTAGTATGAAAAATAATCCATTAAACATTGCATTAAGTCTCTACGAAATCGCCGGACCGATATTCATTTCTTTGAAAGAAGAAGTTAATCCTTCTAGTCATAAAGAGCGCTCTCATCCGGCTGTCAAAGAACTTACATTTACCCAGCTTCGTATCTTACTCGCAATTGAGAATGGAAAGGATCAGGTAGGAAAACTTGCCCGTAGTGCGAATGTTTCTCAACCCGCAATGTCGAAAATTGTTGATCATCTGATAAAACTCAGCTTTATCCGGCGCGATCCTCATCCTGCCGATCGCAGACAGATAATATTAAAGCTGACTCCGAAAGGTATTGCTATGACTATGCGTATTCGATTGAAAGCTGCTGAAAAATACGTCGAGTCTATAGAAAATCTCTCTCTAGTTGATCGGAGGAAATTACTCGACGGCATTGTAGTTATTTTCAAGGTTATCAAAAAAACAAAAAAGGATATATTATGACTAATTTGGTTAATTACCTCTCTTATTTTTTTGGAGGTGCTTTTCTTGTTAATGCAGTCCCGCATTTCGTTAACGGAATAATGGGTCGTCCATTCCAAAGCCCGTTTGCTAAACCGCCCGGAAAAGGTCTATCTTCTTCTACTGTGAATGTCATCTGGGGCTCCTTTAATTTCGTAGTTGCCTATTTGCTAATAGTTCGCGTTGGAAATTTCAACCTGCATTCTATCAAGGATGTCGTTGCATTGGGACTAGGCGCATTTCTAATTGCCGTCTTTTCGGCTCGGGGTTTTGGAAAGATCAATGGCGGCAATAATGTTTGATAATATGCTGACTTTTTTTAAATGAATACTGAAAATTCTATTCAAACTTCGGAATATGATGAAGAAAAACTGCATCCGGTCAAAGGTTGGCGTAAAACTTTTTCAGCTTTACGCAATCCTAATTATCGCTATTTTTATTCAGGTCAATTCGTCTCTCTGATTGGCACATGGACTCGCACGGCTGCCTTAGGTTGGATTGCTTTTCAATTTACTCATTCAGAATTTCTGCTCGGTATTGTATTCATGCTGAACGCTCTCCCTGTATTCCTTTTCGCTATTTATGCGGGCTCACTTGCTGACCGTATCCCAAAAATAAGAATATTTAAATGGACTAGCTGGTTTTCACTTTTATCTTCTTTGACTTTAGCCCTTATGCTATTCCATGGTCCTGTTAATATTGTTTATTTAATGGTCTTCTCGGTCCTATGGGGTCTTTCAATGACCTTTGAAATGCCCGCCCGGCAGACCTTAATGGTTGAACTGGTTGGCAAAAAAGATTTAGTAAATGCAATTGCGCTCAATAGTGCTATGGTAAATTCAGCACGTATTATCGGCCCGGCTTTTGGCGGAATTTTGCTGGCTTTCTTTGGCGCTCCCTGGTGCTTCCTTTTGGATGCCGCTAGCTATCTGGCTGTCCTTTATGCTCTTCATAAAATTGAACTTCCTGCTTCCCATTATGCTCCAAAAAAAATAGTAGCAAACTGGAAATATACCTTAGAAGGATTTAAATATTTAAAAACAAATCCAACTATAGCAAAGGCAGTAATTTTACTTTTTATTATAGGAACCGGCGGTTGGGCCTTTCAGTCACAGTTATCCGCTTTCGCAGTTACTCAATTAAAAATGGGAGCCAAAGGTTACGGTTGGCTTTTAGCTATGAATGGTCTTGGTGCATTTACGGCTGCTTTATTCGTTGCTTCAAAAGGCTCAAATCTCGTTAGGATTAGAACACTTTATACCGGCACGGGTATTTACGGTGTTTTTATCATTCTATTCGGTTTCATGTATCAGCCCTTAGGTGCCGCTATTCTACTTTTTCTTGCAGGCTTCGGAATAATTCTTTTTTATTCGGTCGGTAATAGCATCATCCAAACACAATCACCTGATCACCTGCGTGGAAGAATAATGGGAATTTGGGCACTGGTTTTCGGCGGCAGCATACCTTTGGGCAGCTTCTGGATGGGCGCCGTAGCTCAATGGGTTGGGGCGGGGCATGCTATGCAGGTCGGAGGTCTCATTAGCATTACAGGAGCCGCAACAGTTTATCTTATAGGTCGAAACAAACCCTAAAAAATAACAAACACTTCATCAAAAAATTAAACCCTCGTAAATTCAAATTTGAATTCAAAAAATGTAGGAATTTGATTTATCAAATTCCCTTAAATGCCACTTAAAGAACCAAAATTCTATTATAAAACAACAGACTCTTTATCCGAAATATAATTTTGGTAAAAATTCATTTCATCACAGTATCTTACCCTTTCCTCCCCCCCCAATTAATCCTTCCACGGATTTTAGAAGGAAAAATACTTTTCTCCCGCATTATGTCAGCAATATTTGCAGTTATAATCTCATAGCTGATGGTGCCGCTTTCCTTATTCTCATTTATCGCCTGAGTAACGGAATCAATAATATCATCAAATTCTCCGTTAGGGAATTCCTCAAACTCACTAATAATTAAATCATTCAATTCATATTTCTCCGGAAGCATTATTTTTCCGGATTCAAGCAAAGGAGTGATAGAATTAAGTCTGGC
The DNA here is from genome assembly GCA_021796135.1 of Bacteroidota bacterium. Next base: position 1,933 of record JAJYOQ010000105.1, on the reverse strand, counting down.
AGTTTTATCCCTATCAACCTTAACCCTCTTCACCGCCATTCTGGTCTCACGTTGAAGCTCCTGAATTAAACTCTGTCCGCTTGCCTTATCCTCAATTAAAACTTCGTGAACCTTAAAATTTATGTACAGCTCTTCTGCCATCTTCTTAAGCTCAGGGAACTCTAAATGTCCGCGATACATATTGATAAGATAAAAACCACTTTTGTTAATTAACCACGTAGTGCAAACCGAGTAATCATTTTCCTCATTTGCCTTAAACGCTGTATCCCACGACTGAATAATTCTATAAGGATTATTTGCCTTTTCATAATTGAGCTGGCTTTCATCGTAAAATTTCCACCATTCGCGCTTAATTATACCAACTTGATCCTGTTCCACAAACTTCCCGTAAATTTCCTGCTCCCTGAGATATAAAGGAATTTCATTCTCGACTTCCTTAATTTCTGCTGGATCAAGCATGTTATTGTCATAAGAAGAAAAATTAAAACTCTCCCACTCGCGATTGTGTTCCGGTAATTCGCCGTTAGACTTATTTTCTTTATTCTTTTCTCTTAATTCTCCTGCCTGGCTTGCTTTGAGATAAAGTTCGTAAAATAAATGTCGTTCATTTCTCTTAGTATATTTACCCTTTGGAGTGCCGCCAATAAATACCTTAGCTTTATAATCAATTGTCATCGGCAAAATAGACTCAGTCCAAATCCTCCGGTTCCTTAATACAATCCCCGCCTCATTAATAAAAATGATTTTATATCCGAAACCCTCAATGTTTTCAGGTCTATCGACGCTTCTAAAATCAATAATGCTGCCGTTAATATATAACTGGTTATTTCGTTTAGAATAATAATAATTATTTTTCCCAAGCTTCTTCAAAGCAGGAAGAAAATATCGCTCATAATATCTTTCGATATTGCCATAAATAGTATCTACCCAAAGAATAGGGGAGACGTTACCAATTGCATTAGCTATCGCATAATTTGCAAATCCGCGGGTAAGTCCGAACCTGCGTCCCTTAGCAATAATCTTATATCTGCAATTACTGCTAAAAAATATTTTTCCTTGATTTCTATGAAATTCAATATCAAGTGAACTTGAGTTCTGTATGTTGCTGCTATTGTCCATAATCAATTCCTGAAATAAGTTAAAAAAATAATCAGTCCCATCAGGGACAGTAAACCGGTACGGATTAGAACATTTATTTACCGGCAGACTGTTCCCTGAGAGACAACTACATCAAGTCAATTTATCACTAGCCGGAGGCAGGTCAAGCAGATTGGGATTTATTAATTCCCTCGACTCATTTCCCGCCTTATCAACAATGTAAATTCGCACCTTAATGTCCGAGTTCTGAGGTGCTTTATCTCTATCGTTAAACATCCCCATATATCGACCCAGCAATTCAAGTGCTCTGATTTTACTCTCGGTTTTAATTTTGTTATTATCAACCGGAGCAAAAGCAATAGACTTTAATTCATTAACAATATCATCAATAGTCAAATGCGCTTTCTCAATATGCTGCTTTTTCAATTCTCCGAGGAATTTTATAATCAGCGGATTTTGTAAAAGTAAGTGTGCATTATGATTATCAATTTTTTTAGAATATCCTGCCCGCATAGCTGCCTGAGTAGCATTAAAATCTTTCAGATATTCAAAGCAGAAATTCTTCTGTCTATCATTTAATTTTTTCATTTAGTTACCCTTTCCTTTCGTTTTACATTTATTTATTTGTTTGTTACTAGTTACACGTTACGCACCATGATTTATAAATCAAAAACGATAATAAATTATAATGAATATAACTATAGTATAAACCCGGAAGCCCAAAAGCCGGGTAAATATTAAATATTATTTAAAATGAGTTATGTATTAATTTTTGTTATAGAGATAAAATAATAGCGAATATATAAATGATATATTCTTATTGATGTGTATGCCG
>JAJYOQ010000671.1 GCA_021796135.1 Bacteroidota bacterium | reverse complement strand
TTCTTCTTCATATAGAAATAGATTTAGCGATGGAGTTCGCTTTTATTCCTTTCTCTTAGGAATTGATAACCCCTACTTTAATTAAAATTATTTTAAACACAGGTAGAAGTCTATTAATTCAACCTTTATAGAGGAACACATTGCTATGGAAAATAATAAATATAAAACATTGGTAGAAGAATTATTGGAATTAGCCGGAATTAATGTTAGCGGCAGTAATTCTTATGATATCCAAATGCTTGATGAAAGATTTTATAAACGCGTAATTTCCGAAGTGGAATTAGGTCTTGGTGAATCTTTCATGGATGATTAGAGGTGGTACTGACGGTTCTAAATTATCATTTATGGGCATCCCTACTCCTAATATTTTCGCCGGCGAACATAGCTACCACTCAAAACTTGAATGGGTTTCTGTTCAGGATATGGAAATGGCTGTAAAGGTAATTGTTACAATTGCAAAAATATGGGAAGAGAAAGGGGTATGATTTTTATAGCTGCCAATTTTGCATTTGTACGTGTTGGTTAAATCAAATGCCGCTCTAAAAATTTGTTTATCGAGTATATGAATTTTATATTTGTGGTAGCGATGGAGTTCGCTTATTATTCCCCTCTTTGAAGGAATTAATAACTCCTACTTAATTAATTTTTGGATTAATCAAGTAGGAGTTTTTTTATACTCCTGCCTACACGTAAGTAGGCTTTCCGGAAGGAATAGATACAGCATGAAAGCACTAATTGTCTCAGATATTCACGCAAACTTACCCGCATTAAACGCTGTTCTGGATAAAGACGGCGATTACGATAAACTTATTTTTCTAGGCGATGTTGTAGATTACGGTCCACATCCCAAAGAATGTGTAAAATTCATAAAAGAAAATGCCGATTATTTTGTCCGCGGCAATCATGATAACGCTCTTGGTTACGGCGTCGATTGTAACTGTATGGGCTCCTTTCGCAAATTTTCAATTGCAACAAGAGCATGGCACAAAACGTTGCTCGATGAGAATGATATTCATTTTTTAAGAAGCATGCCCGCCATAGACAAGATTGAAGATGACTTAACCTCTTTTTATTTGGCTCATGCTTCCCCCCAAGGCGATATGTTTAAATATCTAAATCAAGACGAAATTGCCGGAGAGCTTGAAGGTATTATTGCAGAGTATATTCTTGTTGGTCATACTCACGTTCAATATAAGAAAACAATTGATTATGAAATGATTGTCAATCCAGGCAGTGTTGGCCTTGCGCGCGACGGCGGGCAAGCCTGCTATGCTGTTTATGAAGATGGAGAAATTCATCTTAAAAGAATTGAATATGACGTAGACAAAACAATCGCTGATTTAATGAGAAGCCCGCTTCCGCAAGGCATTAAAGATGGCTTGAAAAAAGTTCTATTGCATAAAGTAGACTATGAGAAGTAAAATCTATAACCATAATTCTTTAATTTAGAATTTCTAATTTTGAATTGACTCATGATTTATTACTGTTCAAATTGCTGGAGCGAAATAAATAAGGATTTGGAGATTTGCCCTTACTGCGGAAATTCCCAATCTTTGCTTAAGCAAGAGTCTTTTGAGAAAAAGCTTATACGGGCTTTAACACACCCGGAACCAACAACAGTTGTTAGAGCTATTAAAATTTTAGGAGAATTAAAATCAAAAAATGCGCTTCCTGATTTATTTGAAATTATAAAAACCCAGCACGACCCGTTTATAGTTTCCGAAGCAGTAAAAAGTATTCTGGAAATTGATGATGGGAAAGACTCAATTGAAAAAATAAAAGGTTTTCTTAAAATTGATTTGGGAATATTAAATCCTTTAATGAATAATAAAACTACGTTATAATTTATTTATGAATTGAATATGCAACTTGTAAAACAATATTCAGATAAATTTGATTGCTTAATTCAGCTTTCAAAAAATTATAATCTTAGCGATATAGCATCAGAATTAAAATCGGAATCGGATAAATTAAAAAACGAATATCTTTATCTGGTAGTAATAGGTCAATTCAAAAGAGGAAAAAGCACATTAATAAATGCTTTAATCGGCAATGATCTTCTTCCAACAGCGGTGCTGCCTCTTACTTCAATTATTACGATGATTAAGTTCGGCGAACAACAAAAAGTTAAAATAATATTTGAAGATGAAAGCGTTCTTATTATTCTGCACCATGAATTACATAATTACATAACCGAATCCGGTAACCCTAAAAATGAAAAGAAGGTAAAGCTTGTAGAAATACTTTCCCCTTCTGAATTTCTAAAAGACGGAATAGTTTTAATCGATACGCCGGGCATTGGCTCTCTGTTCCTTCATAACACAAAATCCACCAAGAGTTTTATACCTAAAATTGATGCCGCAATCTTCGTGCTTTCCGTCGATCCCCCAATCACTCAAACCGAGTTTCAGTTCTTTGAGGAAGTTCGCTCTAATGTAAACAAGTTCTATTTCGTGATGAATAAAGTAGACTTGGCAGATAAAAAATCCGGGAAAGAAATAATT
>JAJYOQ010000104.1 GCA_021796135.1 Bacteroidota bacterium | reverse complement strand
TGGTAGAGCAGCTGATTTGTAATCAGCCGGTCATTGGTTCAAATCCGATCGCCAGCTCTAAGATAAAGCCTTGTAACTTACACAATTACAGGGCTTTTTAATTTCTTCTATATCTTTTACTTCAAATGCAAGATGGATTGAAACTGGATCTACTTTGTAGAAATCTATAACCGGGAAATCTTTCTTTTGATAAATTTCCAGCATCATATCTTTTTTAGCATCAATAACAAAACATCCAAAATCAGGTTCACCTGACTGACGTAATATTTCCATTTTGAAATTCTCTGCATACCATTTCGCCTTGGTTATTGCATCAATAGAATTGAGTGCAAAATGCTCTGGTCTAATATTGGTAAACTTTATCATGGGATTGGAACGTTGAACTAGCTGCAGCGGCATACCCCATGGGTCTCGTAACATTGCAACTTTATCACCCGTCGGAGTTTTAGTTGTTTTCTCAACTAATTTTGCACCTGCCGTTATTAATTTGCTTTCAATAAGGTTAATGTCGTCAGTTAAAAATGCAAAGTGAAATGTCAATACGTCTATTTTTTGAAATTCTATCTTGTGAAACTTTTCTTTGTTATAAAATTCAATTTCCATATTATTGCCTGAATCCGCTATGAATGTCACATGCTCAGGAGCATTCCCCTGACGTATTAATTTCATACCCAGATTTTGTATATACCAATTTGATACTTCTATAGGATTATTAACATTAAAACCGATGTGCTGGATATAAGGCAATTGAACTTCCTTTGTATTCTCTTTTGTTTTTTTTAATAATTGATTTTCTTTTGCAAATAAATAATTGCCGATTAATAAATTGAATATAAAAAAGTTAAGTAATAAAATTGATCTCTTATTTAAATAAAAAATATTTTTCATTTAAATTTGGAATCTATGGATTCAATTTTAATAATTTACTATTCATGTGCCGGTAATTTATCCGAAATTATTGAATTTGATTGCTGGTTATTTTTCCGTGATGTGAATTTTGTTATTGTTACAAATAATACCGGAACAATAAAAATTGCTAACATGGTTGCAGCAAGCATTCCTCCTAGTACTGTCCATCCAATGGTTGAGCGAGCTTGAGCTCCGGCACCGGTTGCAAAGGCCAATGGCGATACCCCGAATATAAATGCCAGCGAGGTCATTAAAATAGGTCTTAACCTTAATTTGACGGCTTCTATTGTCGCTGCAATTATTGGCATCCCTCTTTCAACTCTTTCTTTTGCGAATTCAACTATAAGGATTGCATTTTTAGCAGATAGTCCTATTAACGCAATTAAACCAATTTGGGCATAAACATTATCACTTAGATGTGGGATTAAAGTGAGAGTAAGAATTGCACCAAATGCTGCAATCGGTACGGCAAATAATACTGATAGAGGTATTGTCCAGCTTTCATATAATGCCGTCAGGAACAAAAAGACAAAAAGAAGAGACAATGAAAAAATTACAACTGTACTGTTGCCGGCATTGATTTCTTCCCTGCTCAAACCAGAGAATTCATATCCATAACCCGTCGGCAGCACCTGTGCTGCGACTTCCTTTAAAGCATTTATTGCATCCCCGCTGCTGTACCCGGTTGCTGAATTTCCATCTATTTCAGCTGAACGAAACATATCGAAATGAGAGATTAATGGTGCATTTTCAGTAACTTTATAATTTATTAAAGTACTTAACGGAATCATATTGCCTGTTGAATTCTTAACATAATATTTAGATAAATTTTGAATGCTTTGGCGATATTCGGTATCAGCTTGTGCTACAACATGGAAATTTCTTCCGTATATCGTAAAATCATTAACATATTCGCTGCCTAAATAAGTTTGGATTGAGCTGTATACGTCTGCTATAGAGACACCCAATTTTTCACATTTGTCTCTATCAACATTAACTTGATAGCCCGGAGTATTAGCAGTAAAGAAAGAAAATACATGGCTTAATTCCGGTCTTTTATTTGCAGCTATTACAAAATTTCTAACAACTTTCGAAAATTGTTGAATATTATCTGTACTTTCATGCTGTTCTAACTGAAATGTAAATCCGCCGGTTGAACCTAATCCGGGGATTGCAGGCGGAGGAATTACAATCACATTTGCATTTTTAATTACCGAAAATTTCCTTCTCAGTGTGGCTATTATAGCATTAAGTTGTAATGATTTACTTTTTCTTTGATCCCATGGTTTTAATTGCATGAATATTGTTCCACTATTGGATTTTGTTGCAAAGGTGACTACATTCAATCCCCCTAATGCGGCAAAATGACCTACTCCCGGTGTTTGTTTTAATATATCCATCATTTGATGAAGAACAGCAAGTTCTCTTGTTGTTGATGAAGCTTCCGGCAATTCAAATGTAATGTACAACCGTCCTTCATCTTCAGTTGGAATAAAACCTGTAGGTTTTTTTTCAAACAGAACAACTGTACCTGCATATAACATAATTAAAACAATTAAAAAATAAGGAGCAGCCTTTATACTTTTTTGAACACCTGATGCATAGTTTTCCGTAGTTTTTCTAAACCATTCATTAAAATTATAAAAGAATTTGTGAATTCCTTTTTCGCCTTTATCGAAATGTGAGGCTTTTAAGAATATAGTACATAAAGCCGGGGTTAAGGATAATGCTACAAAAGCTGAAATTAATACGGATATTGCAATTGTTATAGCAAATTGCTGATATAGTTTACCGACTATTCCGGGAATAAAACCAACAGGTATGAAAACAGCAGCTAAAATCAAGGCTATAGCTACAACCGGACCGGAGATATCATTCATAGCTTTAACAGTAGCTTCCTTTGGCGATAGTTTTTCATTATCAATATAATGCTGCACTGCCTCAACTACTATTATTGCATCATCGACTACAATTCCTATGGCAAGTACAAATCCGAACATGGTTAATGTATTAATCGTAAAACCTAACGGAATAAAAAAGGCAAATGTTCCGATAATAGAAACGGGAATTGCTAACACTGGAATTAAAGTAGCTCGCCAGCTTTGTAGGAAAAGGAATACGACTAATACAACAAGTCCTAAAGCTTCTAGCAGGGTTGTAATAACCTCACTTATAGAAACCTTCACTACTGAAATTGATTCGAAAGGAATTTGGTAATCTACATCAGGCGGAAAAGATTTTTTTAATTGATCCATTTCCTTATATATTCCGTCAGCAACTTCTAATGCATTACTTCCGGGTGCTTGAAAAACAATTAAAAAAGAAGCCGGATTGCCGTCAACATACGAATTACTTGCATAGCTCGCTTTGCCTAATTCAACTCTTGCTACATCTTTTAAATAGACTGCAGAACCGGCTGCAGTGTTTTCTCGGACAATAATGTTCTTAAATTGATCTACGCTGCTCAATCGGCTGTTTGTTAATACAGTATATTCAAAAACTTGATTTTTGTTTTGCGGAGGTGCTCCTATTGATCCGGCAGCAACTTGCAGATTTTGAGCATTTAATGCATTTATAACATCGTTTGGAGTAAGTGACAATTGTGCCATCTTATCGGGGTTAAGCCAAACTCGCATGCTAAAATCATCAGCTCTAGAAAAAACGTCTCCGACTCCTTTAACTCTTAAAATAGCATCTCTGATAAAAATATTTGTATAATTATCAAGGAATGGAACGCCATGTGTACCCTTTGGAGAATATATAGATACTAGTAATAGAATACTTGGATTTCTTTTCCTTGTTGTTATTCCGATTCTCTTTACGTCGTTAGGTAATTGAGGCGTTGCAATACCAACCCTGTTCTGAATATCAAGGGCGGCAATATCGGGATTTGTTCCGACATTTAAAGTAACATTAATGGATGATTGACCATTGTTTGTGCTGTTACTTTGCATATATGCCATACCGGGAGTACCGTTTACCTGAGATTCAATGGGTGTAGTAACAGTTTGCTCAACAGTTTTTGCATCTGCTCCGTTAAAAGCTCCGGTTATTTGAACCGTAGGCGGGGTTATATCGGGATATTGACTTATAGGTAAATTGAAAATGGCAATTAGACCCACCAAAACAATAATAATAGAAATTACTATTGCAGTTATTGGTCTTTTTATAAAAGTATTAGCAATCATTTTTAATTCCGTTCAACACTTTAAGATTGAGTTAATTTTTAATATTGGGTTTTGGAGTAGAAGGTATTACAATTACAGGCGAATTGTCTCTTAAAGTTTGAAAACCCTGTGTAATTATATTATCACCGACATTCAGACCGCTTTTAACTATAACCATATTTTTTATTGTTCTACCGATTTCAATTCTTTGCTGATGTGCTTTACCATCTATTATTTTGAATACAGAATACTCACCCATTTGTTCAGTTACTGCTTCAAAAGGAATGAGAATACTGTTTGAATCATTGTTTTGAAGCACTCTAACATTGCATGTTAGTCCGGGTCTTAGCATATCTTTGGGATTAGGGAAAATTAGTCTAATTGTAATTGTGCCTGTTAAAGGGTCTACAGCTCGATCCATAAGACTAATTCGTCCGTTGAATGGGTAAACTGAATTATCGGGCAAAATAAGAGTAAATGTCGAATCATTATTTTTAAGTTTTTTAGTTAACAATTCAGAAAACTGCTGAATTTGATTTTCATCAACTGAAAAGTCAACGGCAACGGGATCATTCGATGAAATAGTGTTTAGTAAAGTCTGACCGGAGATTACGGATGAGCCTAATTTAACGGATGAAATGCCGATAGTTCCGTCAAAGGGGGCTTTTATTACGGAATAAAGAAGGTTCGTTTGAACTTGTTTGACATTTTCTTCAGATGAACTTACTTGCATTTTTGCTGCTTCTAAATCAGTTTTAGAATGCTCATAAATTTGTCGGGCGACAGCATCCTTCTGTGCAAGTTGGCTGTATCTTTCGGCGTCTTCTTGTGCTTTTAATAAATTTGCTTTTGCAACATTTAAATCTGCTATTGCTTTTTCATAAGCCGCTTTATATTGCTGTTGATCAATGGTATATAGCTTCATGCCTTTCTTAACTATTTGCCCGTCTTTAAAGTCAATGCCGGAAATATATCCGGAAACTTCGGGTCGGAGTTCAACTTGATTTAATGCCACTACACTTGCTGGATAATCATTATAGTAAGAAGCTTTTCCCGAAATTACCTGAAATGATTTCACCTGTGCTGGCGGGAATTTCATCTGACTTTGGTTTTTGCAGGCAGAAATTAATAGTGGAATTATTATTAAAGAGCTAAAAAGGATTATTTGTCTTTTCATATTGATAATTTAGATTTATATTAAAATTGGATTGTTCCCAAAGCCTTTTGCAAATCGAGCTTACTGCTCAATAACTGGTAAACGGCATTAATTAAATTTACTTCGGTAGTCCTCAAATCAGTCTCTGCTGAAATTACGTCCAGATAAGTTTTTATTCCGGATTTATATTGGAGCTCAACAGTATTATAAACATCGTTTGCTAGCTTTAGATTATCTTTAAGAGATACATAATTGTACCAATTACTTTTATATGCATCTAATGCAAGTTCATATTCGTTGTTGATAGAATTCTTTAGATTTATTATATCATAGTTGGATCTTTCCAGTTCAAGTTCAGCTTGATCAATATCCTGTAACCGTTTGCCGCCTTGGAAAATGGGGAGAGAAAGTTCCAATCCGATATAGGAATTAGGATAATTTTTGTTGTATAAATTCGGTAAAGAATTATTTTGATAGTTGAAATTATATTCACCATAAGCAGTGACAGAAGGGAGAAAACTCCATATATAATATCTTAAATTTGCTTTTTGCAAATCGTGCTGAGTTTGGATTAATTTATATTCAATTCTGTTTTCATAATTTAAAGATTGTGTTGTGTCCATATAGATATTTTGAACCATCCGGAGGCTATCGGATTCTATCTTTAAATTACTCTTTGACGGATAACCCATTTCAAATTTAAGTGCTGAATATCCGGATTTTAATAATTCCAGATTTTGTTTTTGCTCTGCCTGAGCATTATTCAATGCAATTGTGGCTTTTTCATAATCTGTTTTATCAACAACGCCGCTTTTATACTGATTAAATGCGTCCTGCATACTTTGAGTTAAACGCAGGATATCTTCGTCTATTAATTTATTTTGCTCCTGTATAGACAATACAGAATAGAATGCCTTACTAACATTTACTACTATATCAATTTTCTTACTTGCTGTAATTTGATTTACCTGATTGCGTACTAAACCTGCGGTGCTTGCAGCCAAAAGAACATCCCTGTTAAAAATAGTCTGTGTTAAAGAAAACATTCCTGAAGAATTATTGTACAAACCTATTTTAATTGGATTACCTTGCGAAATTGAAGTCGATAACAGATAATTATGCTGAATATTAAAATTAAAGTTTAATTGAGGAAACCAGTCTGCTAACTTACTTTTTATAGTCTGATTAGCGATACTTTCATCCAACAGCGATTGTCTCAAAATTGGTTGATGTTGGATTGCATATTTGATACAATTGTTTAATGTACCTTGAAACACAGTAGAATCTATATTGGATTTTGGCTGGGATAAATTTGCTTGATTTATTATCAATAATAAAGAAAGCATCAAAAATATTTTTTTCATAAAATAATTTTTCAGAAGATAAAAGGAACTTGAAATTTTGAATAACAATTTACTATTATTGAATTAATGAACTTTTGATATAAATCATTACTTCAAACGAATTATTCATTTATTGAATTTTGAAAGGAATCAGTGCGGAAGACGGGACTTGAACCCGTACGCCAGTTAAGGCACTACCCCCTCAAAGTAGCGTGTATACCAATTTCACCACTTCCGCAAATTTCGCCTCAAAAAATAACTTTGTTATGCCTAATATACAACAGGTAAGAATATTTTTTCTTTTAAAAAAAGTTTCAAAATATAATTGCTTTTGCAATTACTGCTCCATTGGACCATGTCTTCTTTGTCTAAAAAGGACATTCCTAATTTCATCCTTAAACTTCTTTTCAAATACAAGAAGCTTAGCAATTTGATTTTGATCAAGAATATCTTTTAAAGAATAAATAAAATCGCGCTTATTCTTTTGAAGCTGCTTTTCAATTCCGAAATAGAGGTCTATCATTTTATTTATTTCAGGATTATTCTTTTCTTTGTTAGTACTGACTTCTCTGTCAAGCTTATCCAGAATTTCATTTGAACTTTTAACAAGCTTATGCTGGTTATTTTTAAATTGATCCCACCTAGAGAAAAACCGCAGTGTAGTTTCCTCATTCATCTGAAGAGATTCAATTAATTTAATCTTTTCTAATTCTTCAATTTTTTTCATTGGGTTTGATGGTCTCATGCCTAGTGGCTGTGCATTCACTCCGATTACCAAAGAGAAAAAGAATGATAAAAATAAAATAATTTGTTTCATTTTACGGACCTTCCAAAAAATTTTTGGTTTAATACTTCCCTGTAAATATCGTTTGCATCATTTTCATTAATATTTTGTAAAAGGGTAGATAAGTCACTGCTCTGATCAGGAGATAAATAGCTCAAATCGCTAGGCGATAAGTCTAATTCCTTACTCATTTCTATATTTAATGTTGAATCAAACTTTGCAGCTTCTTCATTTGACATAAAGCCCAGATTAATCTGTTCGGATGACGGATCAAGCAGCCCGGAAATATTAAAACTGCTGGAATCGGAAATAGCTAAATGGGGTTTGGGCAGTATGGTCTTTTTATTCATTATTGATATTGTAAGTATAAAGACTAAAGCAACCGATACGATAGTAGCCAAGCTTAAAGAAATTCTCGGAAATAATAAAAATCTATTGGAGATTTCCTTCCGTGATCTGAATTTAGGGATAGTCTCTGCAAAATAAAATTCATCAGTTTTAACATCCTTTACATTATCAATATCTTTAACGAATGAATTATAATTTTTGATTTGTTTTTGCAGTTCTTCTGACTCAGATAACTCTTTTTCGAACAGAATCTTTTCCTCTAAACTCAGTTCGTCAGCAATATATTTATATAATTTGTCTTTAGTTTTCATAATTTTTCATTAACTCCATTATCTTTTTTAAGGCATGGAAATAATTAGCTTTTAAACCACCTATAGATTTCCCGGTAATTTTTGAAATTTCTTCATAACTCATTTCATCAAAATTTCTCATAATAAATATCTCACGTTGTTTAAGCGGTAATTCCTGTAATACATTTTCAAGCTTTTCTAGCTTTTCTCTGGATTCTAAATCATTAATTATATCGTCTTTACTTTTTACTAACTTGGTTTCATTGTCTTCAAGCGAAAATATCTGCTTTAAGTTTCTTTTCCTAATATAATTAATAGATCTAGTCGTGGTTATTTTGTATATCCAGGTATAAAGCGAAGACTTAAATTGAAAATCCTTTAGTTTATTATAAAGGACAATCAAAACTTCCTGCACGATTTCATCTGCATCTAAATGATTGCCGGTCATTCTTCTTGCATGCCAATAAATTTTTTGCTGATATTTTAGAATAATTTTATTAAAAGCAGACTCATTGCCGGCAATAAAATCATTTATCAGTTGAAAGTCATTACTATCTTCTGCCATTAATTACTAATCTTTGAAAATTTGACAATGTTTAAGCATTTTAGGTTTAATATACATTGCTTTAAACCAAAAATAATCCTTTAGTGTCAAACTGCCAAAACTTAAAATAATTAGAAAGGATCTAAAAATGAAAAAATTATCGGTGTTAGCGCTGATATTCTTTGCCCTTACCACATTTTTGTCTGCTCAGCCAGAAGGAATGAATTGCAAGATGGGCATGAAACCGGGTATGATGAACAAACATAAATTTCTTATGGAAAAATTAAAATTAACACCCGATCAAAAGGAAAAAATAGCCGGATTAAAGATTTCTTTTCAGTCAAATATGATTGATTTAAGAGCAAATTTAGCAAAAGATAAACTAGCTCTCAAAGAATTAAAGCTAAAAAATGATTTCACCAGAAATGATGTTTTGAACGCAGTTGAGAAAATTAATAAGGACAGAGATGCAATTTCAGTTGCATTTGCTAACCATTTGCTTGATATTTATGCTCTTTTAACTCCTGAACAACAAAAAATTGCAAAGGAATCTGCTTTTGAACATTGGGGCGGAATGAATAAAATGGGAAATAATTTTCATAGACCCGGAATGATGAAATAATTTAAGAGCCGGGTACACCCCGGCTTTTTTTATTTCGTTTCTTGATTATTGTTTAAAGATCACCCGAAATCGGTCTTATAAGAATTTCTTCAGTTACTAACTTTTCGTTTTGTTCATAAGCCCAAAGAATTACATCTGCTACCTCTTCAGGTCGAATCATCATTTGTGATTTTTCACTTCGCACTTTATCAGACCACATTGATGTATCTGTTGCTCCGGGAGAAATGTTAATTACCCTGATATTATACTTTCTGACTTCTTCCCTTAAAGAATTAGTAAAACCTAGCAAACCCATCTTTGAAGCACTATAAACAGAACTATTAGTGAATACTTTGTGGTTTACAACTGACAGAACATTAATTATTGTTCCGCCGCCGTTTTTAACCATTTGAGGTAAGACGCTCTTAATTGTGAAAATTGCTCCTAGTAAATTAGTATTTATAATATTTTTTATTTCTTCTGAAGATGTTTGCTCAGCAGTTTTAAAGGAAGTTATTCCTGCATTATTAATAAGACAATCAATTTTTAATTTTGAGAATATCCGGTTAGAAGTAGAATCAATTTCTTCTGATTTAGAAAAATCACATGGGAAAATATGAATGCCGGATGTGTCATTGCCAATTTCTTTAGCTAATTTTTCAAGCTTTTTTTGCTGTCTGGATGATATTACAATAATATAGCCGGATTTATAAAACTTTGAGGCTGCTGCTTTCCCTATTCCGGAACTGGCGCCTGTTATCCATATACTTTTATCTTTGCCGGACATCATAAATTTTTTGTAGAGATTAAATTTAAAAATTCGGTTCTTGTCCTTGCATCTTCCTGAAATACACCGTGCACAGCACTTGCTGTAGCTGATGAATTTTGTTTTTCGACTCCGCGCATCATCATACACATATGATTTGCTTCAGTAACTACAGCGACTCCTTTTGGTTCAATAAATTTATTAATGGTGTCAGCTATCTGTTGTGTCATTCTTTCCTGAACTTGAAAACGGCGTGCAAATATTTCTACAATTCTAGGAATTTTGCTTAAGCCAATTATTTTCCCATTCGGAATATAAGCTACATGGACCTTACCGAAAAAAGGCAAAAGATGATGTTCACACATACTGTAAAAGTCAATATCTTTTACTAAGACCATCTCATCATATTTCTCATTGAATATTGCCCCGTTTAGAACTTCTTCTATATCCTTATTGTAACCGGAAGTTAAAAATTCGTATGCTTTTGCTACTCTTTTGGGAGTGTTAATAAGTCCTTCCCTGCCTGGATCTTCACCCACTTCAACTAACAGGTTCTTTATTATGTTTTGCATTGAGTTTTGGTTCAATTTTCTTCTCCTTTATATTCAATATAATTATTTTCAGTTTCATATAGTTTGACAGAATATAAATGCCCGGAGGGTATTTTATTTACTAGTTGTCCCCAAATTCCCACAGCAATATTTTCAGTTGTAGGTATTTTATTTTTCAGGAACTCTGTTTCCAAATTAAGATTTTTATGATCAACCTTGCTAATAACATTTTCTTCAATTATATCTCTTAAAACTTTTAAGTCAATCAAAAATCCTGTAGCAGCATCGATATTACCTGCAATAACAACTTCCAGAATATAATTATGTCCATGCCAATTGGGATTACTGCATTTTCCGAATATTTTTAGATTTTCCTCATCGCTTAATTCAGCTCTGAATAAGCGGTGAGCAGCATTAAAAGTAGCACGCCTTGTAGCATAAATCATTTTCCCTCCTTTTCTTATTTTTTTGAAATGACTTCTAAAACC
>JAJYOQ010000670.1 GCA_021796135.1 Bacteroidota bacterium | reverse complement strand
TCTTCAATAGCTTTTAATTTTATATCAAACAATAAAAATATTATTTTAAAAATTTACGGAACGATTAGACCTGCCGAACCCGATTCCTTGTTATATAAGTCAGAACTAGATAATTTAATCGATAATTTGGGTATCAAAGAAAATATTTGCTTTTGCGGATTTGAAAAATCAAAAGAAAAAATATATTCGGGAGTTGATATTATAATCAATTATTCCGTTATCGCCGAAGCGTTTTCTTTTACAGTATTGGAAGCAATGGCATTTAGGAAAATCGTTATTGCTTCGGACACCGGAGGACCAAAGGAAATAATTACGGACAAATATGACGGCTTTCTGATTCCGATTAACAATGATGAAAAACTTTTTGAAATGTTAAATTATTGTATCCGAAATATTTATACGAATGAAATGTCGGAAATCAGAAATAATGCATATAAAACAGTTGAGAATAAATTCAATCTTACCGAATTTTCACTGCAGTATAAAAGACTTTTTGACTCAGTTAATTTATAGGATGTATATTTTTTGAAAACAGCAATAGTTCATGATTGGTTTGCCGGTTATGCCGGTTCTGAAAGAGTGGTTGAATCACTTACTAACATCTGGAAGGACGCAGATGTTTTTGTGCTTTTTAACTTATTGACTCCGGAAGAACAAAAAATTGTTACAAAGAATAAAGTTCCTATTACTTCATTTCTTCAAAATCGAAAATCTATAAAAACTAAGCACAGAAACTATTTGCCTCTTTTCCCTTATGCTATAGAACAATTTGACCTTTCGGGCTATGATTTAGTAATTTCAAGCTCGCACGCTGTTGCAAAAGGTGTATTAACAAACTCAAATCAGCTTCATATTAACTATTGCCATACTCCTGTAAGGTATGCCTGGGATTTAACTCATCAATATTTGCGTGAAGCAAATCTTACAAA
This sequence comes from Bacteroidota bacterium, assembly GCA_021796135.1. Next base: position 1,576 of record JAJYOQ010000670.1, on the reverse strand, counting down.
AGGTCTAAAAGGAATGATTGCTAAAGCAGTTCTGCATTATATTAGATTGTGGGACGTAGCCGCCTCAAACAGAGTGGATGAATTTATTGCAAACTCAAATTACATTGCAGCACGTATTAAAAAAACTTACAGAAGAGAATCAACTGTAATTTATCCCCCTGTTGACGTTGAAAAGTTTAAGTTCGGAGCAGCTAAAGAAAATTACTATTTAACCGCCTCTCGGTTTGTGCCGTATAAAAGAATTGATTTAATAATCGAAGCATTTTCTAAAATGCCGGATAAAAAATTAGTTATTATTGGCGAGGGACCGGATGAAGTTAAATTAAAATCAATTTCATCAAAAAATATTGAATTCGCCGGGTACCAAACAGCCAGTAAATTGAATGATTATATGCAAAGAGCAAAAGCATTTGTTTTTGCTGCCGATGAAGATTTTGGAATTATGCCGGTTGAAGCCCTAGCCAGCGGTACTCCGGTTATAGCTCTTAATAAGGGAGGTACTGCAGAAACTATTATTGATAATAAAACAGGAATTCTTTTCGATCGGCAGGACTCGGAATCAATTAAAAATGCAGTACTGAGATTTGAGAAATTCACAGGCGGCTTTGATCCGGGTTTTTTAAACTCCTATGCAAAACAATTTGATAGAAAAATATTTGAGGAAAAAATTTATAACTTCATAAATGCCAAAGAAAAGGAGTTTTTCAAAGGTTAAACAATGGTAAATAAAAAATCTACTTTCTATCTAAGATTATTTTCCGATCTTCTGATATTGAATGTTTCTTTTGTCGTTTCGGCAATCCTTGCCCAATCATTAAAAATTCTCCTTTCTCGGGAATATATGTTTGTCTTAATGGCAATTCTGAATTTTGTATGGTATTTCTTCTCTAATGTAATCAACTTTTATGAAGATTTTTCGGTTAGAAATTTTTCTTATCAATTTATTAAAATTGTACGCGGCACAATTGTACAGGCATTGACTGCCGTGTTGTTTATTTTCATCGTAAAAGAAGATTTATTTACCAGAAACTTTATTATTCTTTACTCTTTCATGCTGATATTATTAGTAAGTATCAGAATTCATTTTTTAAAATATGTATTCAGGAAGATTAAAGGCAGTGAAAAAAATATTAGAAATGTTTTAATAATCGGAGCAGGAGAAAACGGTTCAAATTTTTTAAAACTTATTTCAGCACATGAAGATTTCGGATTTAATTTCTTAGGATTTTTAGACGATGAAATTCAGCCGGGCAGCGATAAAAAAATTATAGGAAAAATTAACGATCTTGATAAGCTTTTGGCTGAAAATAATGTTGACGAAGTAATAATAGCGCTGCCTATTTATGCCTCAAACCAGCTTGATAAAATAATTAAATCCTGCAACCGGCATGCTGTCAGAGCAAACATTATCCCTGATTATTTTCAATTTGTCTCCAAAAAATTTCAAATAAACATGATAGGCAATTTCCCGGTAATTACGGTACGCAATGAACCGCTTAGTGAATTCCATTGGCGTTTCGTAAAAAGAACATTTGATATTATTTTCTCTTTTTTTGTTTTCTTCATAATCATTTAC
>JAJYOQ010000669.1 GCA_021796135.1 Bacteroidota bacterium | reverse complement strand
CGGCAAAAATAATCACAGTTAATGAGGCAATTATATTTTACATTATTATAAATATTGCGGCTATTGTTTTTTCGTACTTTGCAGGATTTGCATCAGTTTTAATCGTATTAAGTACCCAAATTATTCTTTTCTTATATTCATTTAAACTAAAAAATATTATCCTATTAGGCAATTTTACTGTGGCTTTTTTAACCGGGATGACATTTTTTTACGGAGGAATAATTGTTTCAAATTGGCAATTTTCCTTGATCCCCGCCGGATTTGCATTGCTAATGAATCTGATCAGAGAAATAATTAAAGATATGGAAGATATTAAAGGAGATTCAAAACTCGGTGTTATTACATTTCCTCAAAAATTCGGATTTAGAGCTGCCAAAAGGACAATTATTATTCTAATTTTGGTATTTTTTGCAGCTTTATTTTCTCTATATTTAATAAGAACATATAAGATAGAATTCTTTATAATAGTTCTTATAACTGTTATTCCCTTTTTATTGTATATAATTAAATCATTGCTAAAAGATGATTCTATAGATAATTTAAAAAAGATGAGTCTTATTTTAAAAATAAATATGATATTTGGCTTAGCAGCTATTTATTTTGCAAGATGAAAAATTTTGATAATTCATTTTTGACAAATAACATAAAACTCATTGCCGGAGTAGATGAAGTAGGTCGAGGACCGCTAGCCGGTCCCGTAGTAAGTGCTTCTGTTATTTTCTTGCCTGATGTATATATTGAAGGAATTGACGACTCAAAAAAACTTACTGAATATGAAAGAGAAGAAGTATTTCCTTTTATCCTAGAAAAATCTGCAGCATACTCAGTGGCAGCAATAAATCGTCAAAAAATTGATGAAATTAATATATTGCAAGCTTCCCTGCTGTCAATGAAAATTGCAGTCAGCCGATTAACAAAGCAGCCCGATTTAATACTGATTGACGGCAATAAAACATTTAACTATTCAGTTCCAACAATACCAATTATAAAAGGTGATTCACTTTCATTTTCAATAGCGGCGGCTTCAATTATCGCTAAGGTTACTCGTGATAGGATTATGAAACGGCTAGATAAATATTATCCAAATTATAAGTGGGCGAAGAATAAGGGATATCCCACAAAAGAACATATTAATGCAGTTAGAATTTTCGGACCTTCTCCGATTCATAGAAAATCATTCTTAAGAAAAGTCTTAATTGCAGAATAGTTAAATCATATAATTTATAAGAGGGGAAATGCCAAAGAACAACAAAGAATTAGGAGACGAAGGAGAGAAAATTGCAATTGATTTCCTAAAATCAAAGGGTTTTTATATTCTCGAAAAAAAATATCACTTTGGGAAAGGAGAAATTGACATAATTGCAAAAGACCTATCAGATAACTTTCTTGTATTCATTGAGGTTAAAATGCGCCAAAATTTGAACTACGGCGGACCTGAATACGCCATCACCCCTTCTAAAATTAAGCAGATAAGAAAAATTGCTGCATTTTATCTATACCAGCATAAAATTGAAGAGGTTGATTGTCGTTTTGATGTTGTTGCAATTTTCGTAGGAAAAAACTCAACCCCTGAAATAAACCATATTAAAAACGCTTTTTAATAAAAAAATAAATTAAAGTGGAACATTTGAAAGAATTGGGTGGACATTCGGAAGTAGCAATAAATACAATATCCACATTGAAAGTCCTATTGAAATTGGAATAGATAAATTGTCATCTGCAAATCCAAAAGATACGTTCTCGACAATTGCGCCGATTGCTGCCGAAATAAAACCGATTAAATATTCAGTCGGAGACCAATTGATTTTAGGCGTAAAAAAGATAACAATGCTTGCGCTAATAAAAAATGCTAATGTCCCTTCCAGACTTTTAGACAAGAATTTATGTCTGCCCCATTTACGTCCTACCAACGCAGCTACTGAATCGCTAATGATGAGAATACTGAAAGCAGTAATAAAAAAAACTTTAGGGAACACAATTACACAAATTAGACCGGATATGAAAACATAGGTTGCGCCATTTAGGTTTTTTTTATTATGATCAATTTCATGACGCCTTAATAGAAATCCAAATAATTTATAAAAAACCTTTCCTACATTAGGATTAAAGTATCTTGATAAATCAAGAGTAACAGCAATAAATGTCAATATGCTAAGAATAATTATTGCGTTTGTTCGCGGTATAAAATAATAAACAATCGGAATAGATAAAGAGCAGAGATGAATTAGTTTTCTAACTACTTCATCTCTGTAATTAATTGTCCCTTGATCAAATGGAGTCATTGTTAGGAGCTGGTTCTTTGGGTTTTCTTTGTTCCAGTAATTTTTTTACATGGTCAGGAACTTCATCAGCATCAGATAATGGATTTGAATTATTAACTTTTTCAATAGGCGGAAGTTCTTCCCCCTTAATTAATTTGTCAATTTCATCTCCATCAAGGATTTCTCTTTCAAGTAATACTGTAGACAATTTATGAAGTATGTCTATATTATCACTCAGAATTTTTT
>JAJYOQ010000103.1 GCA_021796135.1 Bacteroidota bacterium | reverse complement strand
TAATTGTTTTTTTTACATTTGAAGAGCCGACATTTTGAATAATATCCTGAATAGAAATACCGTATGCTTTCAGTTTATCGGCATTAACCTGAATCTCGATTTCTCTTTCTGCGCCGCCGACTAAATCGACAGAACCAACTCCGGGGATATTTTCTAATCTTTTCTTAACTATATTTTTAGTAATAGTAGTAATATCCTTTTCAGATTTATTACCTGAGACAGTAATAGCCATAATCGGCAGACTTGCAGGGTCATATCTCTGGATGATAGGTTCTTTCAGATCAGCAGGCAGATCAGACCGAATAGCAGCGAGTTTTTCGCGAACATCCTGAGCAGCGATTTTACCATCAACTTCAAGTTTAAAGGCAATAACCACCAAAGACACACCCTCGCGGGAATAGGATTGAATCCAGTCAACACCGGAAATAGGGTTAACAGCATCTTCTATTTTTTTTGTCACATCGGTTTCTATTTGTTCAGGACCTGCGCCGGGCAGGACAGACGTAATAATAACATAAGGGATATCAACTGAGGGATACAGATCGACATTTAATTTCATATAAGAAAAAAGACCCATAACGATTAAAGCCATAATCATCATAGTCGCAAAGACCGGTCTCCTGATAGATACATCTGCTAATTTCATAAATTTCCCTTTAATACTGCTAAATTATCGCCGAAATTATTTTATAAATTCGACCTTATATATTAGATAAAATAATTTTAGATCCTTCTTTAAGGTTATTCATTCCCAAAGTAATTATCTTTTCCCCTTCTTTTAATCCGCTGATTACTTCAGTTGATTGAGCATTAGACATACCGGTTTCAATAGCTCTAAATGAAGCAATATTATTATCAGTCACGAAAACCCCTTTTTTATTTTCAAAAATTACAATCGCTTTAGTCGGAATAATTAAAGAGCTATTAGAATGATTCACAGTTACATTAACACGGCAAAACATTCCCGGTTTAAACCATCGATCAGAATTATTAGCAAAGACAGCCCAAACATCAAAAGAACGGGATTGGACATCGGCAGATCTAGATACCTGGGAAATGCTGCCATATTGAATCAGACCGGGGCGCTGTTCTGAAGAAATATCAGCTTTTTTACCGATACTCAAAGCAGAGATATCCGACTCATTCACGGTAAATAAAATCTTCATTTTATTAATACTGGCAACAGTTAAAATTACTTTACCCGGCATAGCAAGGTCGCCGATATTACAATCAATAAAAGTAACGATACCGGAAATCGGAGAGACCAAGTCCACCATACTTTTAGCGGCTTCAAAATTTGCTTTGCTAATATCGTAGTTAGTCTGAGCGGCATCCAGCATTTGTTTTGCGATAGCGCCGGCTGAATATAATGCTTTCATTCTATCAAGATTTTGAGCTGCATTTTCAAAACCTGCTTTTGCCTGATAGAATTGAGATGATGCGCCAGATTTATCTAAAGATACAAGAATCTCTCCCGGTTTAACCGCATCCCCGATCTTAACATTAACGGAATTAATTCTTTCCTGAATTTTAGAAACAATATTAGCCTGTTGTTCCCCTTCAAGAGTGCCCGTATAATTTTTTACAATGCTGATATCATTTTTCCGGACGGTATCAATTTGAACCGGGACTGCATCCATAGCCGTCAGCTTACTTTTATCTATTTCTTGAGTTTTATTACCGCAATTGACATTAAGTAAACCAGAAATAAAGCCAAGAATTAAATAAAATTTAATTTTATACATAATAAAATCTCCTCATTATTTTCACGATATAATTAGTTAATACTAACAGAATATTCCCATTCAGATCTGGCAATAAGGTATTCATATATTGCCCGGGAATAGTTTGTTTGCGCCAATGTCAATGCCGTTTCAGTATCCATAATTTCAAGCTGGGTACCAACACCGCTTGAATATCTAGTATGAGCAATTTTAAGAGCTTTATCTGCCTGAGCAAGACTTTTTTCCTGAGCAGCTATTTTCTTTTTAGCTTCATTCATCTTTAAGATAGACTGCAAGACCTGAACTTTAATACCTTCTTCCAGTTTTGATCTGCCGATAGCAACTTTTTCCTTATCGACAACCGCCTGCTGTATTCGAGCGCCTCTGCCAAAGCCATCAAAGAGATTATAAGTAAGCTGCAGACCCACCATAAAACTTTTAGCCCAATTATATTTATTTAGGTTCCAGTTATTATCCTGAGTTTGATACTGGTACTGACCAAAGAAAGCAAGAGTCGGGTAATAATCTGCCTGTTCAACTTTAATATTTTTTTCTAAAAGCGACTCCTGAATTTTCAATTGCCGGACAGAAGGGCTATTATCCGCAGCATTTTCATTTGCATTCTCCAAAATATTTTGGGGGATATCCGTAAAAGAAAAGTTACCGACAATTTTTACAGGAGTATTCAAATCGATAGTCAGTAAATTCTTAAAAGAGCTTAATGCAAGTTCAAGATTATTTTCCGCTTGAATAAGCGTAGGTTGAATATTCGCAACCTGCACCTGAGAGCGGAGCAGATCGAATTCGGACGCAACGCCCTGTTTAAAAAGAGCTGCAACATTATCGGAATTTGCTTTAGCTGATTCAAAGCTTCTCGAAGTAACTTTTACAATTTGTTCAGCCATCAAAATCGAATAGAATGATTTTTTAACAGCCAGAATAATTGACTCTTTAGCGGCTTTACTACCGACTTCGGAATATCTGGCATATTCGCCGGCAATTTTAATAGCCGTATTAACTTTTTGATTATAGAGAACTTGCGTAATGCCGACAGTAGCAGCGAAGCTATTTTTTGAACCAAGTTCTATAGTTTGAGTATTCGGAGTAGGGTTGAAAAGATTATCCGGAGGGAGAAACAGAACCGGCAGCAGGATATTTCTAGTATAGTTGCCGGTAAAATCAATTCTAGGATAAGCATTTGAGTAAGCCTCATTAATTTGATATTGAGATTTTTCAATATCTTTTTTAGCTAATTGCATATCCCAATTATTAGCCAGAGCTTTAGCTATAGATTCGTCGAGATTAAAGACAAGAGTGTCGTGCTGAGCAAAAGAATTGGAAGTAAATAAAAATATAATGACAGCAAAACTAAAAAGAGATAAAAAGAAATTATCTTTCATCAAAAGCCCCTTCCTCCTTTACTTAAAAATAAATTTTGTGTTTGAGTAACAAATGCAGTGAAACAAAGTCCCGAGATTATTAAACTTTACTTATTTTACTACCTCTTCATTTCCGTTAAGAAAATCATTAATTGCAGCGGCAGCTTTTCTACCAGCGCCCATAGCAAGAATAACAGTAGCACCGCCTGAGACAATATCCCCACCGGCAAATACGCCCTTTTTTGAAGTTTTCATAGTATTTTCATCAACGACGATATTACCCCATTTATTAAAGTTTAGTTCAGGAGTAGTTTTTTGAATAATTGGATTAGAGCCATTTCCGATAGCAATAACAGCCATATCAATATTCAGGATATATTCCGAATCTTTAATCGGGATAGGGCGTCTTCTGCCCGAAGCATCCGGTTCGCCCAGTTCCATTTTTTGTAATTTTACACCAGTCAGCCATCCTTCGGCATCGCCTAAAAATTCAAGAGGGTTAGCCAGGTAGAGGAATTCAATACCCTCTTCCTTCGCATGATGAATTTCTTCTTTACGAGCAGGCATTTCGACATCAGACCGGCGGTAAATAATATAGGCATTTTTTGCGCCCAATCTTTTAGAAGTTCTCACAGCATCCATAGCAGTATTGCCTCCGCCGAAAACCGCGACATTTTTATCTTTAATATGAAAGACAGGAGTTTCATAATCCGGAAATTTATAAGCTTTCATTAAATTGACGCGAGTTAAAAATTCATTAGCAGAATAAACGCCGTTAAAATTCTCGCCTTTAATATTCAGGAAGTAAGGAAGTCCGGCACCGACCGCGATAAAGACGGCATCATATCCATTAGACAACAATTCGTCAATAGTATCAGAAAATCCGATAACCGAATTGGGCTGAAAATCGACACCCAATTTTTTCAAAGATTCGACCTCCGCCTTAACAATTTCTTTAGGCAGTCTGAATTCCGGAATTCCATAAATCAGTACTCCGCCAAGTTCATGCAAAGCTTCAAAGACCGTAACGCTATGCCCCATCTGGATAAGGTCACCGGCGCAGCTGAGACCGGCAGGTCCGCTTCCAACTATAGCGATTTTCTTTCCGGTTGTTGGTTTTAATTCAGGTTCTCTGATACCGACATTTTGTCTTTCGAAATCGGCAACAAATCTTTCCAATCTTCCAATAGCCACAGGATCATTTTTATTACCCACAACGCATTGGGCTTCGCATTGTTCTTCCTGCGGGCAGACTCTTCCGCAGATAGCGGGGAGCATATTATCTTCTTTAATTTTCGAAGCAGCTTTTAGATATTCACCATCGGCAACCAGAGAGATAAAATCTTTAATTTTGACGCCCACAGGGCAGCCGGAGACGCAAGTAGGTTTAGGGCACTGAATGCAGCGCATAGCTTCCATTTTGGCAAGTTCTTCAGTAAAACCAAGGTTAACTTCCTCAAAATTATTTCTTCTGATAGAGCTATCCTGTTCAGGCATAGGCTGTCTGGCAATTTTCATTCTCTCTTTATTAGATATCTTAGGCATCAACTTCTCCGGTAGATTGAATATTTCAATTTATAATATTACTCATTAACTAATTTTTGAATAGCTTCTTCGGATTTACAAGTAAAGCTTTGGAGAGCCACTTTTTCATCCTCTCTATAAGTTCTATTTCTTCTTTCGAGAGTAGCAAAATCGACTTTATGAGCGTCAAACTCAGGACCGTCGACGCAAACGAAAACAGTTTTATCATCCACAGTAGCTCTACAGCCGCCGCACATACCCGTGCCATCAACCATAATTGGATTAAGACTGACCACAGTTTTGATATTATGTTTTCTGGTAACTTCGGCAACAGCTTTCATCATAGGGATAGGACCGATAGCAAGGACAAAGTCAATTTTTCTTTTTGCATCAATTAATTCCTGAAGTTTAGTAGTAACGAAGCCATGATAACCATAGCTGCCGTCGTCGGTAGTAACAAATACCTCATCGCAGACCTTAGTCATTTCATCCTCAAGGATAACGAATTCTTTAGAGCGTCCACCGATAATAGAGATAGTATGATTACCAGCTTGTTTCAAAGCCACAGCAGTAGGAAAGGCGATAGCAGTGCCCACTCCCCCGCCGATACTAACAGCCGTACCGAAATTTTCTATATGAGAAGGTTTTCCGAGAGGACCGACAAGGTCATGTATAAAATCGCCGTTTCCCAAATCATTAAGTTCTTTAGTAGTTCTACCGATGCCCTGGACAATAAGAGTAATAGTACCGTCATCAACATTAGAATCGGCAATAGTAAGAGGAACTCTTTCGCCATGGTCATTCACTCTAATAATAACAAACTGACCGGCTTTTCTTTTCTTAGCAATTTTGGGAGCTTCAATCAGAAACCTTTTAACATTTGGGGCAATAAATTCGGCTTTAATAATTTTATACATTTTTCCTTTACACCTTTAGATTTTTATTAGCATCAAGCACAGCAACAGCAGTCATATTAATTATATCATCGACAGTAGCGCCTCTTTGCAGGACGTGGACAGGTTTTCTCATACCCATAAGGATAGGACCGATAACCGATGCCTCGCCGATTCTAGCCATAAGTTTATATGCAATATTACCCGAGTTCAGATCCGGGAAAATCAAGACATTAGCTTTACCTTTTAATATGCTGAAAGGATAATCCTGTTCGAGGATTTGAGAAACAGTAGCAGTATCAGCCTGCATTTCTCCGTCTACAATCAAGTCAGGTCTAATCTTATGAATAATATTAACAGCATCGCTGACCTTAATAGTTTCCGGATAGCGAGTAGAGCCGAAGTTACTAAAAGAAAGCATAGCAATTCTTGGATCAACGTCAAAAGATTTAACAGTATCCGCAGCCGAGATAGCAATTTCGGCAAGTTCGCTTGAATTCGGATTAACATTAACAGTAGTATCCGCAAAAAAGAAGACATCTTTTTTAGTAACGACAATATAGAGACCGGAGACCACTTTAAAGCCGTCCTTAATACCGACGCATTGCAGAGCAGGTTTAATAGTAGTAGAATAATTTGTAGTCAAGCCGCTAATCATAGCATCCGAATCATTTTGGTCAACCATCATAGAGCCGAAGTAGACCGGATTTTTCATTAATTCTTTTGATTGTTTTAGCGTAGCGCCTTTACGCTGACGTTTCTTATAGAAAAGGGAAGCATATTCCGAAGCTTTTTTACTAGTTTCAGGATCGATAATAGTGAATTCATTCTCATCATAGCCAAGATTTTCAATATTAGTTTTGATAATTTCCAGATTACCGAGAAGCACCGGTTTGCAGATATTATCGTTATAAGAGACATGAGCAGCGCGGATAATTTTTTCCTCTTCGCCTTCGGGATAAACCACACGGCGGGGATTTTTCTGAGCTTTATGAACAGCGACGCGGATAATTTCTTTAGAAAGACCGAGTCTTTCTTTCAATTCTTCCTCGTAAGCATCCCAATCATCTATTTTAATCCTAGCCACACCCGAATCGATAGCAGCCTTAGCCACAGCAGGAGCGACAAACCAGAGGACGCGGGGATCGAAAGGTTTCGGGATAATATATTCTTTCCCGAATTTAAAGTCCTCACCGCCGTAGGCATTCAGCACCATTTCAGGGACTTTCTTTTTAGCGAGATCCGCCAGAGCGCGAACGGCAGCCATTTTCATTTCTTCATTAATAGCGGAAGCGCGGACATCGAGAGCGCCGCGGAAGATAAACGGGAATCCCAAAACATTATTAACCTGATTAGGATAATCGCTTCTACCCGTAGCCATAATAATATCATCGCGAACGCTGACAGCATCTTCGTAGGTAATTTCCGGATCCGGATTAGCCATAGCGAACACAATCGGATTAGGCGCCATAGATTTAATCATATCCTTATTAACAACGCCGCCGATAGAGAGACCGACAAACACATCAGCGCCCTTCATACCTTCGGCTAAAGTCGAGCATTTTGAATCAGTAGCAAACTCCAATTTATATTTATTAAGATCCGTACGATTTTTATTAAGGCAGCCCTTAGTATCGTACATAGTAATATTTTCTCTTTTGACACCGGCTTTCATATACAATTTACAGCAAGAGATAGCGGCAGCGCCGGCGCCATTGACCACAATTTTAAGGTCGCCCAAATTTTTCCCCGCAACCTCAGCCGCATTAATAAGAGCGGCGCAAGAAATTATTGCAGTGCCATGTTGATCGTCATGGAAGACAGGAATGTTCATAGTTTCTTTAAGAGTTTCTTCAATTTCGAAACATTCCGGAGCTTTAATATCTTCGAGGTTAATGCCGCCAAAAGTAGGTTCGAGGAGCTGGACAGCGCGGATAATTTCTTTAGGGTCTTTACTTTTCAATTCGAGATCAAAGACATCGATATCAGCAAATCTTTTAAATAAAACACCTTTTCCCTCCATAACCGGTTTACCGGCAGCCGGACCGATATCGCCCAAGCCGAGAACAGCCGTGCCGTTAGAAATAACAGCAACTAAATTTCCTTTAGCAGTATATTTATAAACATCATCAGGGTTTTTAGCAATATATCTGCAAGGTTCGGCAACGCCCGGGGTATAAGCCAAAGCTAAATCGCGTGAAGTTAAGCAAGGTTTAGTAGGGATGACCTCAATTTTACCACGTCTACCCTGGCTATGATATTCAAGAGACTCATCTTCGATTCGGATTTTCATTTATTTCTCCTTGATATAAAAGCTAATCTTTTGGATTAGATTTTTGTTCGCTGCAAAAACAGTAAAAACATTTATGGCTTAAATATAAGAATAGTCAAGTCAATCATGAATTTTGAGCAGCATAAAATTGATTATTAGGCAAAATCAGCAGTAAATTTTATAAAACTCGAATAGATAAAACACCATAAATTGTGCCATTTAGAATTTCAAAGAAAATTGATAAGTTATTGAAATACAACATAAAATAATTCAAAAAACGGCGATAAAGTTAATTTTTTCCCAAATGTGGCAAATTTTATTCTAATTTATAAAAGAGGAACAAGGCAGGGGGAAGGAAAAAGTAAAAAGTAAAAAGGAAAAAGTAAAAAGTAAAAAGAAAGAATTCTATTTTTCGACCCGTCAGAGGTTCGGATATTTTGCCAGATAGCACAAAAGTTGAAGAACCTGTATTTTGGAATGGTTATTATTCAAAAAACGAATAATTTATTTTTCTTCCCTTGACTATAATTTTTCTTAGTCAAAGATAAGCCATTATCCTTGACTATGTTTTTTTTAGTCGAAGAAGCTGTTTTAAAAGAGAAAGATATAGCTCCGGGAAATGAGGATGATTGGAGTGAAGATTCAGCTTAATAGATTTATTTTTTATCGTCAACCGGTCCAAGAATAATTTAATTGCAAATTATGCAAATTATGTCCTAAAAATTTCTTGCAGGTTAAAGACTTATTATTTAATTTGATTTAAGAATTTATCGGGATAACGTATTTGGCTTAATGATGGATACGAAAAATAAAATTCAAATTAATTTGTATGGGGAAACGTTTAAATGCATCCTCAAATAATTACCTTCGTACTGCGCATCAAAAAATAAATTGGGATATTTTATGCCTTTTATAAAAAAAATCATTGTAATAACATTATTGACAATCATAAATATTTATAGCCAGTCATTATCAGTTGGGATAAGTTCTGGAGTTTCAATTGTTCAAGGTGATAATTATTATACACGGGACTTTGGGTATTATGGGATTTAAAATGAAAAAGATTTTTGTTTCTTCCGTTTACATTGCAATTATATTTTGCACATCTTTTCTACATGCACAGAGCTTTACAACTTCTCCTTATATAACAATACCCGGAAATAATTCACAAATTGATGTAATAACTAAATTCACTCTTCCCTCATTTATCTGCTGGGTTAATCAGTATGGCAGTGCATATAATATTTATTTAAGGCAAACTAGTCCGGATTCCGGTAAGAACATTCTAATATTTTCAGATACTAATCAAATTACAAACCCAAAAATTTCTTTTATTGATTATTCAAATAATATAAGAATTGTTTGGCAGTCTTTCATTAATAATCATTGGCAAATTTTATCTAGAGAAATTATAAATGATACTTTATCTGATGTTGTTTCAATTACAGACTCGCTTAATGATAACATTACACCAGCATTAGGCACTCAAATTCTTGCATGGATTCAAAATGGAAAGCTGCTGTTAAAGTATTTAGATTCAGCTAGCACACCTATTATAACGCTAGATAGTGTAAATTGTTCAAATCCCATTATTGGCAATGGTCAGTATTATTGGTATGGACAATTATATGTTGGTTATGAAAAAGGAACAGCAGGTAACAGACAAATTTATTCAGCAAGTTATACTTTTTATGCCAATCCCGAGTGGGTATTTACAAAAATATCTAGCGGAGGAGACAACATTAATATTAATATTGGAACTTTTGGTAGTCCTCAAAATTTTCAACCGTATCAAACTATGAATAATGGTGTCTGGAAAATCGTTTCACGTTTTATAATGAATGATACAAGCGATAATGTTAGTTGTAATTGCGAAAATCCTAGTGTTTTTCTTTATATATTACTTACAAAAAATTCTGCTAGGGCAGAAAAGAAATTAAATAATTCGACACCGTTTTTTATAGTTTATGATACTGATTCATTGAAGTCAAACAGAGAGATAATGTTAAAGTTTGATTATGAGCAGTCTAATAATGATACTACCATAAATCTTTCGAATTCACCGGGAGATGATTATAAACCTGAAATTTCTTTTTATAGCACTGATACAACATACGTAGCAGTGTTTTGGACACACGAACAGAACGGAAAACAAGGTATATGGATGTCAAAAACATTTTTTTCACCAATCACCGGATTCGTACCTGGACGGCTCCAGAGTCCCGGCAATTATTCCTTAGAGCAAAATTATCCTAATCCATTTAATCCTTCTACAATTATCAGTTATCAATTACCGGTTAACAGTAAAGTTGTATTGAAGATCTATGATTTGCTCGGAAAGGAAGTTGCGACACTTGTAAACAAAGAACAACTTTCAGGAAGTTATCATGTTCAATTTGACGGGAGCAAGTTTGCTAGCGGAGTTTATTTCTATAGAATTGAAGCGGGAAGTTTCGTAGAGACGAGAAAGCTAATTCTTATAAAATAGTTATAGCAAATTCAATATTGACCTTCAATGTTATCCTAAAAGAATTGAGAAAGTATATCAAGGAAGTTCTTAAAGCTGTAAATCGTGAAATAATAAAGAGTAAAAAAATAAAATGAAAAACTTAATCATTTTCAGACGGAGTTATTTATAATCTATAAAAAAATTAAATATATCGGAGTTTCTTATGCGATTTTACAAAATATTCAACTTTATATTTTTGTTAATATTTAGCGTTTCTATATTAAAAGCTCAAATTCAGTCAGCAATACCTATGCTCTATCTGAATCCATCACCTCGGTTAAATGGCTTAGGAATGATTGGAACATCCTTACCAAACGATGATCCTTTTGGCTTTTATTATAACCCAGCTCAACTTGGGCACTTTAGCCAGACAAATAATCTTTCTTATCAGTTTTATCCTTCAAATGTTAATTGGCTTAATCTAAATAGATTGACTTATCGAAATAGTGCGGTTGATATCGGTTATAATTTTAAGAATGAATTACATGGTTTAAATCTAAGTGCAGGCTTTGGATATATTCATTCAAAATTGGATTATGGTACATTTATAGCAACAGATCCTTCCGGACAGAATGTATTATATTCATATAACTCCTTTGATGAATTTGAAGCTTATAGCTTAGGAATTGGTCTAGACTATTATGTTCAATTTAATATAGGTATTACATATAAAAGC
>JAJYOQ010000668.1 GCA_021796135.1 Bacteroidota bacterium | reverse complement strand
TGGCAATATTGAATATGTTAATCCAAAATTTACAGAGGTGACCGGCTATTCCTTTGATGAAGTGAAGGGAAAAAATCCAAGAATTATTCAGTCGGGATTAACTCCAGTGTCAACTTACCGGGAGATGTGGGGCGCCATAATCTCAGGGAATGAATGGCGGGGAGAAATTCTTAACAAAAAAAAGAATGGTGAACTTTTTTGGGAATCAATTATTATTTCTTCAATTTTAGATGCTGAAGGAAAAATAACAAACTTCCTTTCGGTAAAAGAAGATATAACAGGAAAGAAGAAATCAGAGGTTAAAATTGTTGAGTCGGAGGCACAGTTCAGATCGGTTTGGGAAAATTCAATTGATGCGCTTAGATTAACGGATGAAAACAGCACAATCCTGGAAGTTAATCAAGCTTACTGCAAATTAGTCGGCAAGAGTAAAAAAGAATTAGAAGGCAAAACTTATGATATAGTGTACTCCGGTTCTGACCCTCATTTAGTATCAAAATTTAAGGAAGATTTTAAGACTCGGAACGCAAGACTGAATTACGAGAATGAAGTTACCTATTGGGACGGAAGAAAAATTTGGTTGGAAATATCGCATTCTTTTATTGATGTAAAAAATCAACCTACAAAACTGCTTTCAATATTTAGGGAAATAACAGAGCGCAAAGAAGCAGAGGAACAACTAATATCTGCTAAAGAAAAAGCTGAGGAAATAAACAGGCTTAAATCAAACTTCCTTGCTAATATGAGCCACGAACTACGCACGCCGATGATCGGTATTTTAGGTTTTGCAGAAATATTAAAAGAAGAGTTGGAAAACCCTGAGCAGAAAGAGATGATAGAGATTATTCATTCAGGCGGAGAGAGGTTACTTCAGACACTTAACCAACTTCTTGATTTATCACGTATAGAATCTAATAAGTTCGATCTTAATTTAACTCCCGTTAATTTGAGGGAAACGGTATCTGAGCTTATTAAAAATTATGATAGCGCTGCGTTAAAGAAAAATCTTTATCTAAGACAAAATAACCTAAAGGAAAATATTTTCATTAAAATTGACGAAAGAATCTTCACCCAGATTTTTAACAACCTTCTTAACAATGCAATTAAATTTACTAAAGCTGGAGGAATAGAAGTAGAAATTGACGAAGAAACGACATCAGAAAAAACGTGGGCGGTTCTAAGGTTTATTGATACTGGCATAGGCATTTCTGAAGAGAGCCTTAATCTTATCTTTGAAGAATTTCGTCAGGCGAGCGAAGGTATAAGCAGAAATTACGAGGGCACGGGTCTTGGTCTCACTATAACTAAAAAGTCTGTGGAACTCATGGAAGGTACTATTTCCGTAAATAGCGAAGAAGGAATTGGCTCAACTTTTACTATCCGTTTCCCATCTTATAAAGAAGAGATCGCGCAGAAAAAGACAGAGCGTAAAGTGAAGCCCGTTAATGGAAATATTATTTCAGTTTTTGCTAAAAAAACAAAAATCCTTTTCGTGGAAAATGATATGGCAAGCAGAGAGTTTGTTAAACTCTCGTTAAAAAAGCTTTATGAAATTGATTTGGCTGAAGATGGAGAAACAGCGCTTCAAAAAGTTAAAGATAATTTCTATGATATTATTTTAATGGATATAGGATTAGGGCGCGGCATGGATGGAATTGAAGCGTCAAAAGAAATAAGAAAGTTTGAGATTTACAAAGATATTCCGATCATTGCCATTACCGCATTTGCAATGAAAGGAGACAAAGACAGAATCCTTTCACAAGGGTTAACCGACTATATTTCCAAACCATTTGGTAGACAAGATTTGATAGATATGGTTGATAAATATCTTGCAATTGAAAATTAATTCTTTGCATATTTTTTATTGCTTCATATCAATAAAATGTTCTAGATTTGTATAATAAGAATAAGTTGTTTCATAACCTTAAAATAAATGAGAAAAGTACTGCTTGTTGAAGACGACGAACCGACAAAAGATATTATCAAATATCTTTTAAAAAACATCTGCGAGCTTCAAACAACTAACCAAGGTGAAATTGCAATAGATTTGGCAAATGAAACCAAGTATTCACTAATTTTGATGGATATAAAATTGAATTTTGGAATGAACGGGATAAAGGCTACCCAGAATATTAGGAAAATAAAAGGTTATGAAAATGTTCCCATTATTGCCGTCACTGCTTACGCTATGAAGGGTGATGAGGAATATTTTCTTTCACAAGGATTATCTTATTACATAGCTAAACCATTTGACTTAAAAAAGTTTGTTTCTACAATTAGCAATTTTCTATCTTTTGAAAACTGAGTGCAATTATTGTTTATTGCTGATGCAAAGCTTGATAGCGATGGAAGGATTTGATTTGGATTATTGAGAGGACACAAACTGATATAATCAATTCTTTCATTCAACAATTATTTTCCCATGAAGCATACCCATGCCACATTGGAAATTATATTCTCCGGGCTTATCTATTTTCAAATCTATTGGAATGTTTTTGAACGGAGTCAAAGTT
>JAJYOQ010000667.1 GCA_021796135.1 Bacteroidota bacterium | reverse complement strand
TCTGTGTTGAAAAAATATTTAAGTGAAATAGTTGAGCTTGATTCAGCGCTTGCTGCAAAATCCGCCATTAAGATGCTCGAAAATAAAAAATATAATATTGTATTGATGGATATCAACCTGAAGCGGGGACTGGATGGAGTTCAAGCGACAAAAGAAATACGAAAAATGAAAGGATATGAAAGCATCCCTATAATTGCGATAACAGCTTATGCTTTGGATGGCGACAAGGAAGAATTTATATCTGCGGGTTGTACACATTATTTACCGAAGCCATTTACAAAGCAAGAAATTTTAATTTTAATGAATGATGTGCTGGCATCTATTGCTACAGGTTAGAAATTGTATTGATACATAAATCTATATTAACAAAATACAGGAGCAATTAAGGAGAGATTGTAGAAACTATTGTAAAAATTGCAAGGAAAGAAAAGTAAAAATAATTCTTGTTGAAAAATGATTACTCAATGATAACTGCAAAATAAGACTTTATAGAACTATTCCGGATGTAGAAATTTTTTATGCGCAAATGCTATGAAAGACTAAATGCTTTGAAAATTAACAGACAAAATAATGAATTAAATAATTCACTAACACTGGTATCAAAATCCGGATCTGGCATGTTGATAATTATACCCTTTTTGGTTTTAGTAATCTGTTTGATAATAACTTATTTTTTTTGGAATAATGCAAATACGACAAGATATAATGATCTCCGTTCATATTTAGAATATCGTACAAGGGATATTGCCGTCTCTATTAATAATCGGGTTAATGATTACGAACAAACACTTAGGGCTACACGAGGCTTATTTGATGTATCGACTAAAGTTAACCGGACAAAATTTCGAACTTTTTTTAATGCACTGCATTTAAGTAAAAACTTTCCGGGTATACAAGGAGTAGGTTTTTCTTTAATAATACCACCGGCGTTTTTACAAGAATATATTAATGGTATCCATAAGGAAGGTTTTCCTGATTACAAAATCTGGCCTGAAGGGAAAAGGGATATTTATACTACTATAACTTATCTTGAACCATTCAAAGCTCTAAACTTACGTGCCTTTGGATATGATATGTTTACCGAACCGGTTCGTCGCAAAGCAATGGAAACAGCACGTGACTCAAATGAAACTGCAATATCGGGAAAAGTCAAATTGGTTCAGGAAACTGGTAAAGCAGAACAATCGGGTTTTCTTATTTATTTACCGGTTTATAAAAGCGGAGCAGCAGTCACGACAATAAATGATAAGCGCAAATATATAATTGGCTGGGTTTATTCTCCTTTCAGAATGGATAATTTTATAGAAGGACTTTTTGGTGAACATGCGGCAGATCTTGACGTAGAAATTTATGACGGCAATAATATTTCAAATAAAACTAAAATGTATATCTCCAAGCCTCATCTTGCGAAGCTGTCAGAACCATTGGTTGTAAGTCACGAGATTGATTTTAGCGGACATGTCTGGACAGTTTTAGTAAGATCTACCCCTCAATTAGAAGCAAGAATAGGAATTAATCCTGCAAGAATTATTTTAATTGTTGGATTTTGCTTAAGTCTTCTGCTTTCAATAATAACCTGGCTGCTTGTTAATAAAAGAATGCGTACTATAAAAGCTAATACAGAACGCAATATGGCTGAAGAAAAAATAAAAATCAGCAATAAGGGACTTTTAAAACTTAATGCGGAAAAGGATAAATTCTTTTCTATCATAGCTCATGATCTTAAAAGTCCATTCAGTGGTTTCTTAAATCTAACCGAATTAATGGCTGACAGCACAGAAAAATATTCATTAGCTGAATTTGCTGAATATAGTAAGACACTTAACGAAGCTGCCAGGCATCTTTATAAACTTTTAGAAAATTTATTAGAATGGGCTCAAATGCAAAAAGGTTCGATAAGTTTTCTTCCAAAGGAATTTAATTTATCAACCATAGCTTTACAAAATATTGAAATAATTAGTCAAAGAGCCTTACAAAAGAAGATTACTATTATAAATGAAATTCCGGATTCAGAAATAGTTTATGCTGATGAAAAAATGATTGGCACAGTCCTTAGGAATCTTATATCAAATGCAGTAAAATTCACAAGAACAGGAGGGAGGATCATTGCAAAATCCGAACGGACTTTTAATAGAACACTTACAGTTTCGGTTGCCGATAATGGTGTGGGAATACCAGAAAATGATCTTGCAAGACTTTTCAAGATTGAGGAAAAAGTCAGCTCGCGAGGAACGGAAGATGAACCGAGCACAGGGCTGGGTTTAATTTTATGCAAAGAGTTCGTTGAAAAGAATGGCGGTAAAATATGGGTGGAAAGCAAGGAAGGAGTTGGCAGTACTTTTTATTTTACTTTGCCGGTGAAAATTAAAGACATATAATTTTATAACCCTCATAACTCGCTATGATGTGCATATCACAAACTTTTATTTACCAGTTCTATATTTTGATAATAAATAAATTATAGAGGGGCTGATATTTATTAAAGTTCATTATGAATAATTAAAAATATAATATACTGGAGGA
>JAJYOQ010000102.1 GCA_021796135.1 Bacteroidota bacterium | reverse complement strand
GTGTATTTTTCTGCTACAAGTTTCTGCTTGGCATCGAAGTCAAGTTGAAGGTTGTAGGTTTGAGTGAAGTCGAAGTTAGCAATTTCTTTTGAAAGTGCT
The DNA here is from genome assembly GCA_021796135.1 of Bacteroidota bacterium. The sequence goes on along the minus strand of JAJYOQ010000102.1, from coordinate 10,912 downwards.
ATGACTTCGTAAGGTGCATCTGCCGGATTCATTGGATCATAAAAGCTAACGAGGGCGTTTGCTGATGCGTTAACTTCTTCCGGGGTGAATGCAGTTTCTGTGTTCAATGCTAACAGTGATGCGGTAATCTTATCAACATCAACTGTAACAACGTCTACGGGCAAGCTGAATCCACCGGGTGTAATTATGTTATACTCGGTTGGTTTGTCAGCTGCGGAGTAGCTGAAGTTTGATTTGAAGATGGTGTTGAATACCGACATACCTGTGCCTTTTACGGTTTTCCAGATTGCGGAAAGTGTATCAAGCGAAAGTATTGACTGAGCAAGATCAACGGTAACGGCAAATTTATGTCTAACATCAAGTACGGCTGGTCCGTAGTTGACGTTAAAGCTAGAGGGTCGTGCTGACATGATGGTTCTTCCCTCAACTGTTCTTGCGGAAAGATTTCCTAGTCTGCCTCTTAGATTACCGATTACGTTACCACTTAAAATAGCCATGATGGCTCCTTTCTTTATTTGTGAATTTTGAATTATGAATTAAGATCACGGGGGCAATTATATTTATTGGTTTTTCTGTTTTCACTGTAAGAATGGGAAAGGAGGAATGGAAATTTGGAGTGATGGAGTTTTGGAGTGGTGAGCTTGTATAGGGGATTTCTCAGTCGAAGACTCCTTCGAAATGACAGGCTGGGAGGGGGGATGGAGGCTTGTCAGAGGCTTAGCAGAGCGGGGGGAGGAATGGAGTGGTCGGCTTGTATAGGGGATTTCTCCCTTCGGTCGAAATGACAATTTTATTTTATTGGAAGGTAGGATCGGGATAACGACTTTATTAATGGGATTTCTCACCGGCTAAAGCCGGATTCGAAATGACAGTTTTATTGACAGGTGGGGATGTAGGGTTAGAATTTGATGGCTGGGTATTGGATGGGTTTTTTATTTCGCTTTCGGAATAGGATATTATTAATTGCTGATTCGGATAGGAAATATTCTTTTGATAATTGATATACTGCATCGCCTAGGTGTAATTTGTTTCGTAATGATCGGTAATTGCTCTTTATTATGAAATTACGAAGCGCGATTTCATCTATCAATCCGTAGGATTTGATTTGCTGAAAGCACGGAGTTTCTAAGAGTTCATCAACATTAAAAATATATGGATTACCGCTTTCGCGGGAATGACGATGCTTGAGTGTGGATTTATTTGAATTGGATTTATTCACGGAGCCAAATTCCACGTTTGTTTTTCATTGCTGTGCGGCGAAGGTTATAAAATAATTCGTAATATCTTTTACCTTTCGGATAGTAGCTTATTCTCGCTAAACCTGCTTTGAGTAGTTCGGCTTGTATGAAGAGGGAGTCCTGTCCTTTTTTGTTAGTCAGCCAAACATAGGCTAGCAGCCTTCCGAATATATCATAGGTCTTTGCGTCAAACGTAAGTTTGACTTGTTTTCCTTCGATTAGGGATTTTGTAAATGTCGCTGCGGAATCTGCGTAAGGTTGGGCGGGTTTTCCAAGTCTTGCAATTTCCGGTGTGTTTATTCCAAGTATTCTAACGTGCTGGGAGTCCGCAAGGACAAATGTGTCGCCGTCTATTACTCGTGCGACTTTGGAATTAATTGTATAGCCATAGGGTAAATTTTTGGGAAGTGTTTGGCAATGGCCAAGGTTTATGATTAAAAGTATGAGTGCGATTACGACTATGAGGTTTGAATTTTTCATGGTATTTCTTTTTTGGGAGAAATTTATTTATGGGTTTTGATTAGTGCAACAATCAATGTTTGTGTTTTGTTTGCAGATGTTTTCTTTGTAGTGGTCTTAGTGACAAGTGACTAGTAACGAGTGACGAGCGGGAAATAAGATTGAATACTTTCATTTGAATTTGAGTTTAAGCAGCTTGCTGCGGAATGAGTTTTCGAATGGAGCGGAAATTAATTTTGGAGGGCAAAAGGTAATTTGGAGTGCTAAGGTTAAGAAAAGCGCTGCAATATATTTTACGGAGCTTATAAATATAATTATGGATTAAATTGATAAGTATAGGTATAGCCATTCAACCAGCCCCATATGGTACCTATTAAGGAACCTAAGGGAGGAACTGTAATAATAGAGTAATAAAAATCATTAGTTTGAATATGATAATCTTTAACGTTTTTCTTAATGATGAGGCTTATAAGGTATGTTGTTGCTATGCCAGACACTGCACCAATTAGAAATCCTGATGGAATACCAAGCCAATGATTTTTATAATTCACTTCTTTTATTACATCTAATAATGCAGCTTTGGTTCGAGTTAATATTTTCTTTGTTACTGAATATTCCAGTGTATCATTTGCTATACTAATATCTCCCGCTCTTATTTGTTCACCGTTTGTTAGGAGAAGGTTTGCAGATTTATAATCGCTGGTGATGTAGTCTATATTTTTAATTTTTGAGATGGCAATACTTCCGAACTTTTTATCCTTACGAAAGCCAAGTATCGCGTATTATTATAGCTCCATTGCCTATTGTTAATGAGCTATCATTTACAAACTGAACTTCAACATTTTTATCTTTTGCAAAATTGTTAAAGTCATCATAGAATTTTTCTTTAGAAGAAAAATCTTTAATTGTATAAGTTGAAGAGCAGCCTAAAATAACTAAAGAAATAAATACTACTATTAAATAATAAGTTGATTTCATAACAAACATTCTTAAATTAATAAGCGACTTATTGAACGCTGCCCGTTTTAAGCAATATTCAGCATTTACGGGTTAAATTGATACGTATAATTAAAGCCCATAAACCATCCGAAAGCGCTTCCTAAAATTAAACCTGAGAATGTACCAATCGGAACAGAAGCAAAATTAGCCGGAGTACCACCCTGTAGTTCACCTGCAAGAGGAGTACTTGGACTGATAGTGGCTACTCCTATTACAAACCCAAGCAAAGTCCCTGCTATGGATCCGGGAATTACCCCAAGCCATCTATTTTTATAACTAATTTTCTGAATATTATTTATTGATGTAACTTTATTTTGCGTAATTACTTCATTAGTAAATGCAAATTCTATTGAATCCTTTCCCATTTTAATTTCTTTTGCTCTATAACTTTCGCCATTCTTTAATAAAATTGATGCGGATTTATAATCGTTACTTGTATAATTTAATTCTTTTATATCCGACACAGTAATCCTTTTATTTCCGGAATTAATTTCTATCCCAAGATAATAAAGTGTATCATTTACTATTTCGGCTCCATTATCAACATAAAAGGAACTGTCGTTTGTAAAAGTAACTTTAACATTTTTATTTCTTGCAAAATTGTTAAAATCTCTATAGAATTTATCTCTTGAGGAGAAATCAGTTACCTTATATGTTGTTGAACAACCTGTTATGAATAACAATATTCCTACTAAAATTAAATAAATATTTTTCATAATTTATTTAGCCTAATATCTTACATATTGAACAACCCCAGTATAATACATGTTATATATATACCAGACGCCTTCATTTGGCCAAACGCAATCAGTACAATTATCCTGGGAACACTTCCATTCAGTAAAAACTTGCTTTTCTAAGTTAAGCACAAAACCATTCGTCCAGGCACTATAAGCGAAGTTAGAAACTGCAGTTTGATTACCGGTTTGATACGAATATAGCCAGATATTATTTATTCCTAATCCGTTTGCATTACCAAATAAAGTAGACCAATCTGTAGTATACCCTAAACACCCAGCACCACTACCATTGTTAATCACAACATGCATCCAGTTTGAAATATCGTGTGATCCATATGCATTATTGAATGCGTCCCAATAACCGGTAACATTAGAACAACAATCAGAAGTATATTGATCACATTGAACATATATATTACTATTAACGGAAAACAAATAGTCAAAACCTGCTAAATAATTTCTAGTATTACATAAAGTGTTAAAAGGAAGAGTCCAACTTGTTATAAATAATTTAGCAGAAGGATTAGTAGAACTAATTAAATTTGCTAGATATGGAATAACAGTAGTAATACTATCACCAAACCTAGTTTTTTCAAAAGGTTCATCAATATAATAATAACCTGGTTCTTCATTTGAAGGTATACCGGTAATAATACTACTTGCAGCAGCGGAATTTGAATCCCCCAAATCAACCATCAAATTATTACTGCTAAACTTAGCATTAATCGCAGCATGAATAGCATTGTTAACAGAACCACTTGATCCATTAGGGATAAATAACTGATTAAATCCATAGTTTAAACATTGAGATGGTGTTAAATAATCACAATCAATCCCTAAATATTTACCGGGAGTAGTTTGATACTGATTTGGTTCCACCTCCCAATTATAAAAAGTTCTGTCAGCACAATTTTGAAGATTGGGTGTTACACCTGAAGTTATTGTTTTGATAGTGTGGGTCGTAAGAAAATTATCGATTTGAGCCAACTGATATGCTGAATAGTTTTTACTTACAACAAGTCTTTTGCCACTTTTGGGGAAATAAACGACAGTATCTAGTGAATGGTTTATTGAAGAACTTGTAAGTTCAGCAGTCTTTGTCAAAGCCGTACCATTATTTACATTTGGCGTGGTGATACCGCTTTCCTGGCTACAACTAACTAAAAGAATTGAAAAAGAAATAATAATAAAAGAAACAACGAAGGAATGATAATAATTTTTCATGCTTCCACCTTAAATAGTTATTGGTTTGCTATAATATACGTTATAAGAAATAAGTCTACTTTCCTTTTTAATGAAAAGAATAATGGATAAGGCAATTTTATTTATTTGAATTGTCTTTGAAATTCCTTCAAGGGAAATTACATTTCTGAAACGCTTGGTAGTTGTGAATGGCGTGAACATTGCTGTTGTTCCCCGAGTAATTTAATCTTGCATTTATTTTTCGTATTCATCTTAAGCCAAATACGTTATCCCGATAAATTCTTGGACTAAGATAAATAATTTGGTTTTAACGTGCAAAAAAATTAAAATGTTTTACCAGATAATCGGTGGCTAATGTCCACCCAATCAATAAGTTTTTTTATTGCAAATTTTCAAATGCATACTTATATTATAAAAGATATAAGATAATATTATTTAACTATATTAAAAAATTATTAAAGGAGTACAATCTTTAAAAAACTAAACTGATTGTAAGATTCTTCATTCTCACCAAAGAGGTTAAAAATGTTTGCGGGTATAATTAAAAGTGTAATTATACGGAGGACATGGGATGCAGTATATATTAAAAAAATTCCTCTGATGATTATTTTCCTTGGCATTTCAAATGTTTCCATTTTGAAAGCTCAAGACTCCGCCTCCGTTGCTTATCAACCTATAGCCGGATTCTCTATTAATAGCGGGTTGCGATACCTTGTCGTAAAAGATGAATACATCTCAATGGAAAAATATTCCGGTTCATCTGCTTTTTTTGCTTTGGATTGGACGAAATACCACGAGACTTATTATTTTGATTTTAACTTTGATTTTATCAGTGCCGCCAAAATTAATAACTATAATGTATCAGCCAACGTAACCGAGCTTGATTTAAGTCTTTCATATTTATATCCTATCAGCACACTTAATATTCTTAACAGAAAAGTTCAATTCTATCTTGGCCCTATGCCTGAACTGTTCTATCATTACAGATATGAAAATATTGCAATGTTTCCTTCCTCAAAGACCCTTTTGATATCTGCCGGAATTCGGATTGATATGTTTTACCCTATAGATAGACGCTGGAATATAGAAAGTCATATGCAGTCCACAATCATATCCTTAAACCAGGGAGAGTTAAGCGACCCAGGCACCGGCGGAGCTTCTTCTCAATCAGAAATTATCACGCTGCTTTCCGGTTTAAGGTATTCTTTCTCGGCTGCAGTTAGATACTTATTAATAAAAGATATTTCAATCAAGGCTGGCTACCAATATAATCTTGTTAGATCAACTGCATGGGATTATTTTATTTCATCGAGCGATAACTTAACTGCATCATTAACATATTCGTTTTAAAAATGAAAATTAGAAATGCTTATCCTCTGTTGCTTGCTTTCTTCTTGTATAGCTGCAGTAACCTGCTTGTAAATGAGCCTTCGACTAAATTGAACATGGAAGACTTTGATTCCGCATGGAAGACTACCAAAAACGTGTATCCTTTTTTTAAATACAAAAATATTAACTGGGACAGTCTCTACACTATTTATAGACCTCAAGTAGCAGCCGCAAAGGGAGATGAAATTTATAATGTTTTTATCAAAATGTACGGAGAGCTTAAAGACGGGCACGTTGATGTCATATCGGCAAGTGGTATTTCAATGCCGACATACATACCGCCAAGAGAAATACGGGATGAAAAAACATTTGACCCGTTGGTTGTAAGAAAATACTTCGATAAAGAGCTCTTGATTACTCCTGATTATAATATTGAATATGGAGTCCTGAATAATAATATCGGCTATATCCGTATACCGACTTTAATGCCGGATTTGAAAAGTTCATTTTCTTCCGTGCTGGACTACCTGAAAAATACTAAAGCCCTTATTATAGATGCTAGAAATGACGGCGGCGGTAGCGATAATAATTCAGATTATTTAGTCAGCCGGTTAATAACTTCAACTGTAGAAAATTTGCCTGTCCAATTTTCCACAGGGGGAATTCTGCAATATCCAATTCAGCCTTCCGGTCCTTATCAATATACAAATCCTACTGTACTTTTAATAAACGGGGCATGTTTCAGTTCATGTGAAGACTTCGCAGCCATGATGAAAGGAGTACCAACAGTAACAGAAATTGGAGACACGACCGCCGGCGCTTCCGGCGCACCGGCAATTTATCCGCTGCCGAGCGGTAAAAAAATTAGAATATCTACGGAAGACATAATGCGGCTGGACCGACAGCCTATTGAATGGAATGGAATAATCCCGAATATACTTATAACACAAACCCAAGAAGATATTAATAATGGAATTGATAAACAGCTTGAGAGTGCAATTAAGTTTCTAAATAATAAAGCTAATTAGAAGGTGAGTATAAAATTAATTGTTTATACATGATTGCATTTCACTACGCAAATCAATTTGAAGTTTATTTTTCTTGCCCATCATTAAGCCAAATACGTTATCCCGATAAATTCTTGGACTAAGTTAAATAATTAGGTTTTAACGTGCAATAAAAAGAAAGTGAAAACAGATTTTCTTTTTTAATTGGTATTACCGGTAGGTGAGATATTTCATGGTAAGAAAGGCAGCGCTATGTAGGGGATTTCTCACCGGCTAAAGCCGGATTCGAAATGACAGTTTTTTTGGCAGGCAGAGTTGAGATAACAACTTTATTCTTGGGATTTCTCCCTCCGATCGAAATGACAAATATTTTTGGGATATGTCAATGGTTTTCTTCTTTCGCCAAGGGAGCAGCGTCAGATGCCGGTGATAAGGGTCGGTGCCGAGTTTACATAAGCCCATATTATAGGACAGGACAGAAAGACAAGGGTATGTTAAGATGATTAGTCTGTGCTATAATATGCCTTATGTAAATCTGGCTTCCAAGGGTAAGTTCCGGTGATGGCTTTACCATGCTAAGTAAGGTTGAGAATAGTGACTAGTGACGAGCAGAGATAAGAGTATCAATGTCAAGACGACGCTGCTGATGTTTTTCCAGAGCAAAATGGAAAAGATAAATAGGCGGATGTCCGGAGCGAAGGCACGATTTTTTGGGTTTGCAAAAATCGTGACTGAGCAGGTGTTTTTCAGATTTATTCTGATTACGGAACTACTTATTATATTGAGCACTACTTTATCCAATGCCTTGCATTAGCTTTTATAGAAATTACAAACTGTGCTTATCTGAATATTGTCCACCAGAATTATATCTATATTATTTAGATAAAAGTTTAATTATATACTCTGATATTCCATCACTTGGTCGATTTGGATTATTTGAATAAACATTGCCATTTTTATCTATCAATGCGTAATGGGGGAAGCCGCTTATAAAATAACTATTTATTAAATTATTTTCCCAATTGCCCATGGCAAATAAATTTATCCCTTCCACATTAAATCGGCTTAATGATTTAATCCAGGATTCCTTTTGTGTTTCCATACATATATTTATAAGACAAAAATCTTTATTCTTAAATTCTTCCGCTAATTTTCTCTCATAAGGAATTTCCTTTAAACAAGGAATACATCCGGGAAACCAAATAAAGAAATATTTGATGGCATATTAATTTTATAAGTAAGCGTAGCATTATTAAAAGTATTCGAAGATAAAGTATCTGTATTTATTCTATTATTAGGGAGTATGGAAATAAACTGGCCCCAAATTGAATGAACTTTATTATCATAATTGCTATTTATAATTACCGTTGATTTTGAATTAAATTGGATAGTAAAAAAATCCGGGATTTTATTTTGTGAATATTGGATAGAGGTAAAAATAATGATAAAGAGAGCTGTTAAAGTAAAATTAAACTTCATTCTTTTATGGCCTTTCTTTTGAGCTTATAAAATATTTTTGAGAATTTATCTATGCCGGTTATGCTGCTTATATTTATATTAACGCTTAAACCTAAACAGAATTAAAATCCAGGTAGCAACAAGTTTATAATTATTATTTGTTTTTTAAGATATTTAATCTTTCCTGTGCATAATTTTTCATTTTTATATCCGGATTCTTAGACTCGTTTAAATACCTCTTATAATAATATAATGCAGTTTTATTATTGTGTAAATTATTGTCGTATACTGACGCAATAAAAAAAAGCGTCGATGTATTGGATGGGTTTTCTCGTAAACCATCCTTGTAGTATTCAACAGCCAACTGATATTTCTTATAAAACTGATATGATGCGCCCAATTGAATATAAGTGTTTGAAAGAAAATCATTCTTAAGCAATGCCGCTGCCTGTTGAAAATTATCGATAGCATCCTTATACCTTTTTTGTGCTTTATAAGATGCTCCTAAATAATAGTAAGATATTGCGTCACTTGAATTTAAAGAAATAGATCTTGTCAAATAGGATTCAGCCGAATCATAATCTTGTCTCCAGTAATAGCATATCCCTATATTTTTTTGCGTAAGGGAGGATGAATCACCCAAACTAACGGCGCGTAAATAGTATAAGGAAGCAGTACTATAATTAGGGACAATAAAAAATATATCCCCCATACGGTTTACCAGGTCTATTGAATAAGGAAAATATTTTAGTCCGTTATAAACAACACTAATCGCAGAATCAATTTGCTTTTGAAGGTAATATAAATAACTTAGATTAAGAATGTTTCCTAAATTTTGAGGGTTGAGTTGATATGCGATTTTATAATCAATTATTGCTGCATCAGTTTCCCCGAGTGAAGATTTGCATTTCCCTAACCTTTCAAATAAATAACTATTACCGGAGTCGCTTGCAGCAAGATTAGAATAGATAACTTCTGCATTTCCCCATTTGTTTTCAGCCGAATATACCCTTCCTAGAAAAAGCTTAATTTGATTGTCTGTAGAATCAATCTCAAAAGCTCTTTGTCCAATTTTTTCAGCCTCATCCATCATGCCAAAAGAAAAATAATCATCACCAAGGGCTAATAATATTTTTGGGTCATTGGGTTTAAACTTAATTGCATGGTTAAAAACACTTGCTGATTTGGAAAAATCTGATATTGATTTATATGCGGTCCCAAGAATATAAAGAGCATCCACATTTGTTGAATCAATCTCTGTTAATGATTTTAAAGCCTTTATTGCTTCTACATAATTACCATCGATCATCAATAATTTTGCACGATTTAGAATTTCAGTGGAATTATCCTGGCTATATATAAAATTAGTAATAAAGATTAATAAAATAAGAATTGTTGTGTACTTGGTTTTGTTAGTTTTCATTGTTTTGAGCTTCCTCCTGAATTATTGGTATTATCACAAAGATGCTTTTAGAAACAAAATGTTTCTTTAAAGAATTCTGTTGAATTTAAACAGAAATTATCTTCAACTATTTCCCACTACTTCAATCCCAGTTCCTGGGTTATTATATAAATGTTTGGTTTACTTGAATGAGAGTTTGTAGGGGATTGATTGATTTTTGTGCACTTGCAACAACACAAATGAGTAAAAAGAAACAGTAATCTTCTTAACAAAAGTACCTCCACTAGTAAAATTCAAAAACTAAAGAAGTCCCTTTACTTTTATTTTGTAAAGTAAAGAATAATCTATATACAGAGCAAGAAAATAATAATAAATATTTTGCTTATCCTTTTTTGTAAAATAACTATTAAATATTTTTCACATTTGAACCTGCCTACCGGCAGGCAGGGAGGAACGGAATGGAGCGGAGGGAGTTTTCGAACGAAGCGGAATGGAGTGACGAACGGAGGGGGCATTGTTGCATTAGCCGAATAGAGATAATGCCGTATGCGGCTTTTTTATTGCCGTCAATTTGGCTGCGTCAGCAAAATATGACTAACGGCAATTAGAAAGCCGCACTTAGAATGCCGAATCGAGTTAGTGACGAGTGACGAGTAACTAGTATTTATGTTTGGTATGACTCTTTCAAAAGGTTCTCCCCTGCCTTTTGAAGTAAAAGAGTTAGGTCCCGGTGGTCGCCAGATCATTGGGCTTTTTTATTTTAAATTGGGAATGCCAACTAGTAACGAGTAACGAGTGACGAGCAGGAAGTTCTAAGTAAACAATACCTAAGTTGTATGTTTTTATTATTATTACGGGTAAATATTAATTAGGGATATAAATAATTTTTATTGGTTTTTAATAATTCATTTAGTAATTTTTTAATGTTATTATTTTTATTATTTAGCTGCGGGGTTTGAAAGCTTAAATTTATAAAATACTGATATTAGAGGGAACCTTGTCTGTCGGCAGAATGATCTATAATACGGGGGGTGCCTATCTATATAACTCACTTTTAAATCTTTTTAATCCGCATAA
>JAJYOQ010000666.1 GCA_021796135.1 Bacteroidota bacterium | reverse complement strand
ATAGAGGAGAAGATAGAACTTGAGAAGGACTTAAACCAGAAGGACAGCCATACAAAGGACTGGGAATTTCCAATTTCGTAATAAAATGATGTTGGATGTCTGAAAGCTTATTCAAAGAGCATCCCAACTATACCGTTGAATTTTTTGAAAAAGGTATTAAACTCGCTGTCGAAAAGCCAATAAGATTGAAGAAACTAATCCTATGATTGACATAACTGTAGAATTGCAAAATCACGGGCGCCGGACTTGGTTTGGACATTGCCCTATTGGATTTAATCATAAGGGTCACAATGGATATGCTACCAATTTCCTTTTTAGGCATCACCTTCTTTGAAGGGTTTACGTAGCCTCGGGCCTTGGCTTGTAGTTAACATTTTCACTGTGGCCATTAATTGATGGTTTTCTAAGTATATACGGCTTTAATGCTTGGAATAGTTACAACTATATTTATTAAGTATTTCTACAGAACCGATGATTAATAAAAGCCTAAATAATTGGTTCCTTCTCATAACAATATAAAAACTAAAAATGTAAAATAAACGGAGGTACTGGTATGAAATATAACAGAGCGTATAAATTAGATAGGTCTTTATTGTTGGATGAACGTGGAGATAAATTACATTTTGTAACAGATAATAATTTGGATAAATTTAACTCGTTGCGGAATACTGCGCCTTTCGCAGTTCTATATTTTATAAGGGAAAGGCGGAGGTATGCCGACTCATACGAGCACGAGCCTAAAACGATAGATAACCTAGGTTCAATAGTTACAGGTCATTTTGCAGAAGAACCTAATACAAAAAAATGCTATAATGACAGAATATGTAAAGGAAGATTTGGTCCCTGACAAATTCGAGCCAGTTTACAAAACAACTCTAAGGATTAATAACGTAAGGTTTAGTACATCCTCCGAAAAATCTAAACTTGACAAGCCGATTAAAGATTTAGTTGGTAAATTGATATCTGTGTCTACGACCCCAGAACTCAAAACAGAATACGGTAGACCACTTTCTATTTCGATAAATGGTTCCGAGGTTCACATTAGTGTTCATGGATCTCAAGAATTTTACCCTCTTCAATGGAGATATTAAGTGACCAGAAAGATCAAAACCTTGTAAGCGAAGTGCATTTTATGAAAATCATGCGAAATGCAGGCTTTGTTATAGAAAATAATAGTATTCTGAGCGGACAAGAGCAAGGAATCAAGTACGCTACAAAGGGAAGCAAAGAACCAACCTACCTCTTCTGAATTATTACAATAGGGCAGGGTAACGTTCAAACGCGTAAGAAGGCGCAGTAGATAGATAAGTAGAATTCTGCCAATGAACTTCATAAAATGACACCGTTGGCTTACCAGTTAAGGTTTATGCAAAATGCCTCTTGCAAAACAACACCTCAGTTTTATCCCGAAAATGCCAACAATAGAAACTACCTTTAAAGCGGATTTCTCTATAAAGTTATGGAGAAAAGAGCATGGAAATAGCGTTTTACGACAAGGGGGATGACAGAAAAGATAAGAGCGTCTATAATTTTGTAGTCGGTGGACCCGAAAAAGCGGGAACATATAATTTCATAAAGTATCTAACCGCAGACATCGTCCATCCAAAGCTGAAATTTACCTTAGCCATAGTTCCAAGAAGAAAAGGCATACCACTAGTAGAAGACGTAAAGCTATTGGTAGAGAAGGTAAGGAAGATAATTGACATAAAGTTGCTATTGGCTGATAGAGGTTTCAATGGTTCGGAGATGTTCCAGATGCTAGACAATGAAAAAGTAAAGTACCTAATGCCTTTAACGGAGAGCGGTGGCGTGAAGAAGCTCGTCAAGATTCTGCCGATAAACTCAGTCTATAAAGACTTTGAATATGGCAATTTCGGTTATAAGATACCTTATTTCGTTTACGTTGAAGGCAAGAAAGGACCAATGAAGGTAGCCACGAGCATAGAGATAAAGAAGGATGATGTCGCCTTCATAAAGAATCTACCAGTGATTTATTCTGGTCGCTGGACGATTGAAACCGGCTTTAGGGACAAGAAAAAGAACGCTTTTCCAAGGACTACAAGTACTGATTATGTGGTAAGGTTCTTCTACTTCTCTTTCTCGGTTCTACTATATAACACTTGGGGAATGCTCAACCTTCTTCTGATGATCGGAGCAGGTTTGGGAGAGCTAAAAAGGAAAGCGATAACTTTCTTCTCTTTCTTAGGAAAACTTTACATGGTTGAAAGCGGATAACTAAACTTTTAGAGTTTTTGTATTTTCTACTTACTTGTAAATAGGCTGATTTAACGACTTTCTGCAAATTGGGTACTGAAATTAGTAGCGCTGTCATAAATTTGGTCTTCGCTATGCAAATTATATCCTGATTTTATAAGGTTTTGTAACTAAAAACCAAAGATAGATACTCTTGTAAGTTCACTTGTAGATCTACTGGGCGGGCGTTAAAATTATTTAATATAAAGGGTTCAGTATAATACTGACAGGCTAGCTGGGGAGTTAGTCCCTCCCTGTAGCGCAAATGGACTT
>JAJYOQ010000101.1 GCA_021796135.1 Bacteroidota bacterium | reverse complement strand
ATCGAATTTATTGCCAAACATCTGGTTGATAATCCCGAGGGCGTTGTTCTTGAAGAAAAAACTCCCGAAGAAAACAAAGTTGTGCTTTCTTTGAAAGTACAGGCCAATGACGTTGGAAAAGTTATTGGTAAACAAGGAAAAACCGCTCAAGCTATGAGAACTTTGCTTACTGCAATTGCTGCAAAGGAAGGTAAAAGAGCTATTCTGGAAATTCTGGATTAGGTGCTAAATCTAATTTTCCGTGAATGATTATTTCCTGATTGCTAAAATTGATTCGGTATATGGAAAGAAAGGATTTGTTAAGATTTTTTCTTTTTCAGATTATCCTAATCGATTTTTGACTCTTAATAAAGTTTTTATCGATTTTTTTGACGATAAAAAGGTGTTTTTTGTAGAGAAAGCAGTTAAGAATAAAAGTAATATTTTATTAAAATTTAAAAATTTTAATACTCCGGATGATGTTAAAATCCTTGTCGGTAAAAATATTTTTGTTGACGAGGAAAATGTTGTTCAGTTACCGGAAAATCACTTTTTTATTCACGATCTCATTGGCAGTAGAGTTTTTCGAAATAATTCTGAGTTTGGGATAATTATTGATGTCCTTTCATTTCCGGCTAATGATGTTTATGTTATTGAGAGCAAAGGGAAAGAAGTTTTAATCCCTGCGGCTCTTGATTTTTTTGAAAGTTATGATTCAAAAAATAAAATTCTAATTCTAAAAGCCGGAGATAGTTTATATGATGAGGATTGACTTAATTTCTGCTGTGCCGGAACTTCTTTTAAGTCCCCTTAATACTAGTATTATTAAAAGAGCTCAGGATAAGAAAAAAATAGTAATCTTTATCCATAATCTTAGAGATTATGCCTTTAATAAACATAGACAAATTGATGATAAGCCTTTTGGCGGCGGTCCGGGGATGGTACTTAAACCTGAACCTTTTTTTGAATGTATTGAAAAATTATTATCTGAGAGAAAGTATAACCATATAATTTTTACCTCTCCAAAAGGAAAATTATTTGATCAAAAAACTGCTAATAAACTTTCTCTTGGCGAAAATATTATGATCGTTGCTGGACATTATAAAGAAATAGATGATAGAGTTAGGCAAAAATTTGCTACTGAAGAAATATCTATAGGAAATTATGTACTTACCGGTGGTGAATTGCCGGCTTTAATCATTATTGATTCTGTTATTAGGCTGATCCCCGGTGTGTTAAATGACAGTGAGTCTGCATTGAATGACTCATTCCAGGAAGAAGAAATCATTGAAGCCCCTTATTATACGCGTCCGGCAGATTTCAGAGGTATGAAAGTTCCTCAGGTTTTACTTTCAGGTAACGAAAAAGAAATTAAGAAGTGGAAAGAAGAACAATCCAAGATCTTAACTGATAAATGGAAAAATTTAAATAATTAGTGAGTGGAGAATAAAATGGTTGATATAAATAATATTTTGCCGGATCAAATTAAAAGCGATATGCCGATGTTTAATCCGGGTGATCATATTAGAGTTCACGTTAGGGTAATTGAAGGCGATAAGGAAAGAATTCAGCCTTTTGAAGGTGATGTAATTAATATTAGAGGTGCCGGAGCTACAAAAACCTTTACGGTTAGAAAAGTTGCTAGCGGAGTTGGTGTAGAAAGAATATTCCCGTATCATTCCCCTAAAATAGCAAAAATTGAATTGCTAAAAGAAGGCGGAGTAAGAAGAGCTAAATTATTCTATCTTAGAAACCTCTCCGGTAAGGCTGCCAGAATTAAATCTAAATTACCTTAACTCCGTATCCTTGTTAAAATATATTGAGGGCATAGTCATTATGCCCTTATTCTTTTGAATCAATTAAAATGAAATTGTTCATACCTAATAACTTTTATTCCAAATCTATTGTGGAATTACTGCCGAAGAATAAGAAATATGAAATATTGTTTCTAAATTCATCTTTAATTGCAGACAAAATTTCTAAGGAAACTGATTCAATCGGACTTATACCAACGACGGATTTAATAAAGAAAAGCAATTTATTCGTCTCCAAATCTTTTGGCATTTCCTTCGAGGGCTCTCTTTGCAATTCTTATATTTATTTCAACTCAAATGACAAAAATATTAAAGATTTCTATTCTTTCGGCGATGTATCGTCGGTTGACATTTTAATTGCAAAAATATTATTTGAAGAACTTTATGAATCAGCTTTGGATCTTAAAATTTCTTCGGATCTTTCTCTAATTGATGCGAAAAATTCATTACTAATCGGCGATGATAATTTTTTAACTGAAAGATTTTCAAGAGGTGTGAGTTTCTCTGAAGAATTTGTCGATGCGTTTTCGTTACCGTTTGTTAATTATGTTTTTGCTTCTTTGTCTGATAATAATATTATTAAACTGAATAATGATTTAGATGGAGCTGTTGATTCAGTTTATGATATAATTGAAAAAAATGAATTTGGGAAAGAATATTCTCAATTAACAAGGAATTATATTAAAGAGAATATTTCTTCTTTTATCCTAAATCTGAAAGAAGAAGACGTTGAAGGGATTAAATTTATCCTTCAATTACCTTTTTTTAAGGGCATAACTAATGACCTGCCTGAATTAAAACTTATTTAGCTAGATATTATTATAAAGCAATATGTGATACACTTAGTACATCAGGATTTTCATGCATCAATTTTATCATCTCAGTGGTAATCTCTGATTTAAGTTTCATTGTACAGCAAGCAACTACTCCGCCTTCAAAAATAATATTTTCAATCTCTTCAATATTAATTTGTCTGTCACGAATAATACTCATTATTGATGCAAGTACTCCGGGTTTGTCGTAATGCTTAACTACTAACTGATAATGAGCGTCCGAAATCTTAGAACGATTTACCCAGTGTGCAATTACACCACTGCTGACAAATTCTTTTATTATTCTAATAGTCTCGGATGCGACTGCGTTTTGAGCTTGTTCGGTTGATGCACCTATATGATGAGTTATATAAATATTCGGAATTGATTGGAGAGGGGATTTTATCTCAGCTGCTTTATCTTCCGGCTCATTTTTTATTACATCCATTGCTACACGGATATTCTTTTCTTTTATGGCTTCAATCATTGCATCCTGATCAATTAAATCTGCTCTAGCAGTATTTATTAGAAAAGAATTTGGTTTCATAAATCCGAATAATTTCTTGTTAAATAATCCTTTTGTTTGAGGAGTAGCAGGTAAGTGTAAAGAAACGATATCACAAAGGGGAAGTAGTTGATCCATTTCGGAGAAATCTTTGATAGCAACTCCTTCGATTCTTGATATATCTTTTCCGTAAACATTCATTCCTAAAGCTAATGCACGTTTTGCAACTTCTTTACCTATATTTCCTACTCCAATTATACCAAGAGTTTTTCCGTACAATCCCTCAGCTTTTGAATATTCTCCTTTATTCCATTTACCATTTCTAAAATCAATGACATTATCCGGTATTCTTCTATCCAGGGATATCATTAAACCAATCGCTAATTCTGCCACAGCAATAGAATTCATTCCCGGACAGTTTGCTACATATATTCCTTTCTTATTAGCAGCTGAAATATTTATGTTATTGACTCCAGCACCTGCTCGGATAATTAAATTTAAATTTTTGCTATTTTCTATTGTCTCGGAAGTCACATTTGTCGATCTGACAACAAGTATATCCACTTCTTTTGCAGCTTCCGGGAGATCATTTTCCCCAAGTTTTGGCGAATAAATAACTTCTAATTCGAAATCTTTAAGCTCTTGGATATATCGCTCGGGAAACTTATCGGCAATTAAAACTTTAACTTTCATTAATTACTCCTTTTTATCTAAAATTTTATAAATATCAATTTTTAAATTTTCAACATTGGAATTCTAATACCATGTTCTATTGAATTATTAATTGCCCTTTCATATCCTGCGTCAGCATGCCTAAGAATTCCCATTCCTGGATCATAGGTCAAAACTCTTTCCAATCTGACCTCTGCCTCTTTAGTACCATCTGCGACAATTACCATTCCGGCATGTATAGAATTCCCGATTCCAACCCCTCCTCCATGATGAACTGAAACCCAGCTTGCTCCTCCAATTGTATTCATTAGAACATTTAAAATAGGCCAATCTGCAATTGCATCGCTGCCGTCTTTCATTGCTTCAGTTTCTCTATTCGGTGATGCCACTGATCCGCAGTCAAGGTGATCTCTGCCTATTACAATCGGTGCACTTACTTGTTTATTTGCAACAAGGTCATTAAAAATTTTGCCCATTTTGGCTCTTTCGCCATAACCAAGCCAGCAAATACGTGCAGGTAATCCCTGAAAATGGACTTTATCCTGCGCCATTTTTATCCAATTGCGTAGAGATTTATTTTCTGGGAATGCGTCTATTATAGCTTGATCTGTAGTATAAATATCTTTTGGATCACCTGATAAAGCTGCCCAACGGAATGGTCCTTTTCCGTCACAAAACAAAGGTCTAATAAATTCAGGGACAAATCCGGGAAAATCAAAAGCATTTTCTAGCCCGTTTTCCTTTGCTTCTCCGCGGATATTATTTCCATAATCAAAAGTAATTGCTCCTTGTTTTTGGAACTCTAGCATCGCTGAAACATGAGTAACAATTGTTGACTTTGCTAATCTAATATACTCATTCGGATTACTCCTTCTTAACTTTAGTGCATTATCGAATTTCATACCCATTGGGACATAACCATTTAAAGTATCGTGTGCTGATGTTTGATCTGTTAAAATATCAGGAATAATTTTCTTTGCTAAAATCGCAGGTAAAACTTCTCCGGCATTTCCGACTAGTCCCACAGAAATTGCCTTCTTTTCTGCCTTTGCTTGTAATATGATCTCTAGAGCATGATCTAGATTTTCAGAAATCAAATCAATGTATCCCGTGTCTAATCTTTTTTGAATTCGATTTTTATCTACATCAATACCAAGAAAAACTGCTCCGTTCATTGTAGCTGCAAGCGGCTGTGCTCCACCCATTCCTCCTAGCCCAGCAGTTAATAAAAATTTCCCTCTTAAATCACCGTTAAAGTATTTTCTTCCGCATTCAGCGAACGTTTCATAAGTCCCTTGTAAAATACCTTGAGACCCTATATAAATCCAGCTGCCTGCTGTCATTTGTCCGTACATAGTTAAACCGAGTTGTTCTAATTTCCTGAATTCTTCCCAATTAGCCCATTTTGGTACTAACATTGCATTTGAAATTATAACTCTAGGTGCATTTAAATGAGTTTTAAAAATTCCTATTGGTTTTCCGGATTGCACTATAAGTGTTTCATCATTTTCAAGTTCTTTAAGAGATTTTATAATAGCTTCGTATGCATCCCAGCTGCGGGCGGCTTTACCGCTTCCTCCATATACAATTAATTCCTCAGGTTTTTCTGCTACATCGGCATCAAGGTTATTCATTAACATTCGCATCGCTGCTTCCTGTATCCACCCTTTGCATGTCAATGAAGACCCGTGGGGAGCTTTAATATTTATCTTCTCTATCTCGGAAATCATCTTTTTCTCCCTGAAAATTTAATATTTAATTGATTATAATTTAATCCTTAAAATGATTATTTATAATGCTTTCGTATTGAACTAACATCGATCTATAAAGCCATTTTTTGAAAAACCAGCTTTTCTTAATCTCTTTATTGATATGCTCAATATTCTTTTCAATCGAGAATTTAATCCTGGTACGTTCATCTTTTGTTAATTTTATAACTTCAATATCGCTTGAAAGTTTTTCTAATAACGATCTAAAAACCTTTATTTCAGCAAAATATTTATTGTCACCTTCTATTTGCTTTAGATTTTGGTTACAGAATGTTTTAAGAATCTTTTTTTCATTCTTATCAAATTCGAAATTATAATTTGTGAATAGTTTCTTCATTTTCTCCTGAATAGGTTTTTAGTGAAAGTAATTTATCTTTAATTGATTGAAAACCTGGTTTTATAATATTATATATATATTCTAATCGTTCTTTGTAAGGAATAAATGCCGATTTCATAGAATTTATAGTGATTTTTTCAATATCATCCATGCTTAAATTAAAATGTTCAATAGCAGTCATGAACTCTTTTGTCATTGTTGTATCACTCATAAGCCGGTCATCAGTATTTATTGTCACCCTGAATTTTTCTTTAAATAAAATTCCGAAAGGATGATTTTCTATTTTATCAACGGCTCCTGTATGGACATTGCTTAACAAACAAATTTCAAGAGGAATTCTTTTATCCAAAACATATTGTGCTAAATCGCCGAATCCAACAACATTTCCTTCTTTGTCAAATGTAATGTCTTCTTTTAAGTGAGTAGCATGCCCTATTCTATGAGCTCCGCACCACTGTATTGCTTGCCAAATAGACTCTTTCCCGAAAGCTTCTCCTGCGTGTATTGTTATATTAAAATTTGCACGCTGAATAAATTGAAAAGCTTCAATATGCTTTTTGGGCGGATATCCTCCTTCTTCTCCCGCAAGATCAAAACCTACAACACCATTATTCCTAAAATTTACCGCAAGTTCAGCAATTTCCAGTGTATTCTTCATATTGCGCATTCCGCATAAAATTAATCCGAAACCTACACCGAAGTCTTTTTTCCCTTTTTCAAGCCCTTCTAAAACAGCGCTTACAACATCTTCGTTGTATAATCCTTTAGCGGTATGAAAAACTGGAGCAAATCTTGTCTCTACATAACAAACCCCGTCATTTTTCATATCTTCAAGCATTTCATAAGCAACCCTCGAAAGAGCATCTTTAGTTTGCATTACCGCACATGTATGTTCAAATCCTTGTAAATATTCGACTAAATTACCTTTATTAGCTCCTAAATGAAACCATTCATGCAATTCTTCAGAATCTTTTGTAGGGAGTTTATTATACTTCAAATCTTTTGCCAATTCAATTATAGTCTGGGGGCGTAGACCACCATCAAGATGATCATGAAGAAGAACTTTTGGTACTGATCTAATGATTTGCTCAGTTGTCAAGATTACCTCGCTTTTACTTTGAAAAAATATTCTTTTAAATGAGTAAAATCAATTTTAAATTAAAGAAAATAATTCCAAAAGTTAAATATATCCGAGGGAAACAAAAATATCATTAAAGGATAGGGAAGTTGGTGTTACATTTGTGGCTAAAGATCAATTAGGTTTTGTAGTGGTTTGCATTCGTTTTCCATTTTAATTAGAGATTCATCATTGTATTTTTTCTCCTGTGTCGCCCGTTCATTTCTTAACTTATCGATATATCTCTTCTTATCTTCAATGGTTTTATTTATCTTTTCTTCACTTAATCGCTCACTGTTCTCAGCTTCTTTTTTAAAATATTCGATTTGAAAATCTTTTTCTTTTTTTAGACTATTTATATTCATGAATAGTTTTTGCTTTTGATTTGAACCTTCAAACGCCGCTAATCCTGCAGTAACTAACGAGATCACTATTCCTATACCAAAGGCAATTATTCCCCATTTTAATCCGCTTACAAGAATTATTGCCATTGCGGAATTGAGGGAGCCAATACCCTCAAATGAACTATTTGTATATCCTGCACACCCCCCAAGCAAAAAAACTGTAAATGATAATATCAAATTGTAAGTCATTGCATTTTGAAAAGCTGCTTTTGGATCAAAGTTGGGCACAAATTGAAGATAACTAATTTTCTCTTCAATTGCTGCAATATTTTCTGCGGTCCTCTTTTCAATTGAACTAATGGTCTTGGCTGTGCGTTCTTTGATCTTATTCTTAATTTCTTCTTTTTCTTTTGTATATGATTGGATTTCATTTAGCTTATTTTGAATTTCGCTATCATATATCTGCAATTTTGATAATGTTTCTGTACTATACTTATCTTTAATCTTATTTATTATTGCTTCAATAGTTTGAACAAATCTTGAATGTAGCTTTTCTGAAACTCCGATAAAAAGGACATTTTCTTTTTTTGAATAGTTATTTAAGATCTTCTCTAAATAATTAATATTTAAGCTAGTATTCTCATTATAATAATCTTCAATATTTAAGTTTTTGAAATTATTTATGCTTGCCTTAATTTTTTGCAAATCATAATATACCATTGACTTAATATTTCTCAAAAAATTAGATATAACTTCGTATGATGAAGATAAATCCGGCGATAAAAAGAAATTATTAAATGTTGGATATTTTAATAGAAGATCCAGCATTTCAGTGCTATTCTGTTCAATCGCATATTCTATTCTTGTTAAATCGAATTGATATACAAACTCTAAAAGGTCTTCGGCTATGGGCTGGTTGTCAATTAAACTGTTAATAAAAGCTAAATAGAATTTTGCTGTAACTCCCATTGGCTTAATTTTTAATGCTGATTCAAAATAATTTTGAGCTAGCTTATATTCATTTTGTTTTGTAAACACAAATCCTTCGCAAATATCAAGAATATATATTATCTCATTCTTATACTCAGCAGTGATACTTGACTGATTGACATTCTCTTTAGCACGTTCCAAAAGCTCAAATGATTTTAATGGATCATATATGTATTCATCATATGCTAAAATCATTGCATGAAATACTAATAAGAGCACATTGCTATTATTTGTCTTTTTTTCTAAATAGTTAATCGCTGATGAAGAAAAATATCTTTTTTCTTCATCAGATTTAATAATCCACCATTTTGTATAAAAATCTCTGACCGTTTTATAATAATTCCGACCGCTTAAATTAACTATCGAAAGTTTATAAAAATTTTCTAAAACTATAACAACAGGAGATCTCTTAAGCCAGAAAATTGGTGCATCATCTAAATGAATGAATGTTTCGTTTATTTCCAAAGGTAGATTAAAACTATATAACTGAGAGCTATCTTTTAGCATCTTTTCATAGTTAATCCCTTCGGAAATATCCAGTTGAAAGAATTCTTTAGCTAAACTCTTAAATTTCGAGGACATAATCTCACCGATTGCCTTGTTTTCTAAGTCTTCACTATAGCTAATTTTATTATTCATTCTATATATTTAGGATTAAAATCCGTTAAAATTTCAAATTTCATTTTATAAATGGACATAACGCGCCTAATTGATTATCGAAAAAAAACCAATGAAATTTAATTAATTATTATTCCTTAGCATATTCAATGCATTATTCTTTAATTTCATGCTTAAATCAATTATTATTTAATTTTATCCTATTAAACTTTACAATATTTTTGTATTAAATTTAAAAATAAAATGAAATTAACATCCCCAAAATATTTTTATTTCTTAATAACATTATTTATACTTTCCTTTAGCCCTTTAATATTCATCCATGGGAAATCAATAATTGGCTATACTTATAGTTATCTCATTTCCTCGGCTGTCTTTATTCCCATCAGTTTTTATATTGTTAAGAATAATTTATCCAAAAGTGCGATTATTCCATTAGTCTTCTTAGCAGTAGTTATTAGGCTGGCTCTTATTCCTGTACATCCCATCGGTTCTGATGATTATTATAGATATATATGGGACGGAAAAGTCGAGGCTTATGGTATAAATCCATATCGATATGCTCCAAATGACTCAGCACTTTCTAAATTGCATACGAATGAGCTACCTAGACTTGTAAATTACCCCGAAATGAAAACCATTTATCCTCCATTAAGCCAGACTATCTTTTTTCTTTCTTACTTATTATCAAAAGAGAGTTTCCTTGGTTTAAAATTTTATCAATTGATTTTTGAAATATTTACTGTTTTAGGATTATATTTAATCCTTAGAAAGCTTAATCTGCCGTTTAAAAATATTTTTATTTATTTCCTTTCTCCAATTCCAATATTCCAGCTTTTCATTGACGCACATGTCGATGGGTTTGGATTATGCCTTTTCCTTTTCTCAATATATTTTTATTTGGATAAGAAAAAATTGCTCAGTTATATTTTCTTAGGTCTCTCAATTTGTATTAAACCACTTGGGCTAATTCTTGTCCCAATTTATTTCTTTGATGAAAAAATTTTATTGAATAAACTTAAATCGATTTTAATCCCTATTACCATTTGCACCGTATCATATTTGCCTTTTATATTCACTGGAACGCCATTCCAGGCATTAATTAAATTTACAGAAAATTGGGCTTTTAACGGGGTAGTATTTAATATTCTTGATTCTTTTATCCACGATAATCAAAAGACAAGGATTATTTGTTCTTTACTTCTGCTTTTCACTTATATCCCTTTAATCCTAAGTAAAAAGAATCTGCTTGATAAAATTTATTTTTCTGTAATCTTGCTTTTTATTTTCTCACCTATTGTACATCCATGGTACTTAAGTTGGCTAGTAATTCTATTACCGATTGTGCCATACCGAAGTGGCATTTTATTAACAAGTCTAATTAGCATGACAGCATTTACCGTGCTGAATTATCAATTATCAGGAGTATGGAAAGAGTATTCATGGGTGCTTTTTATTGAATATACGCCAGTCATTTTTTTTCTTATTTACGAAATAATCTATAAGAATAATCGAAACTTTGTAATAAATGATAATCAATAGCTATACGATATTATTCAACTTTTGATATTACGTCTAAACAGAGTAATTTTGTACTCATAAGGTGTCATTTTCAATTAAAAATAGAGATTTAAGCCCTTGTAAAAATTTACCGGGGTTTTTTATTGCCAAAACTACCTAATTTGTTTTTATATGGATTAATTAAGATGAATTTATTAGAGAAATTAATAAAGTTAAAAGAGAAATTCGATAGAATTAACCAGCAGCTTTCTGATCCTGCCTTTTTAAATGAAAGGGATAAAATTGTTACATTAAGTAAAGAAAGAAGCGACCTAGTTGAAATCGTAAATTCTTATGAAAAATATTCGAGTATTATTAAGAATATTGAGGGGAATAAAGAGATTATCGGAGCAGGAAATGATAAGGAATTAAGCCACCTTGCAGAATCCGAATTGGGTGAGTTAGAATCCGAAAAGGAAAAACTAGAAGAGGAAATTAAATACCTGCTACTTCCAAAAGATCCAAATGATAATAAAGGTATTATTATGGAAATAAGAGCAGGGATTTAATTTCC